>WRKE01000052.1 GCA_009778235.1 Pseudomonadota bacterium | reverse complement strand
GTGCCGCCGTTGGCGATCACCGCCGTCATCTGGGCCACCTGTAACGGCGTGGTAAGATCGTAGCCTTGGCCGATGGCCACCGAGAGCGTCTCTCCTTCGTGCCATTTCACGTTGTAGCGTTTCCGCTTCCATTCCGTGCTGGGCACGATCCCGGCCTTCTCGTGCTCCATCTCGATGCCGCTCTTCTCACCGAGACCGAACATGCGAGCGTACTTGGCCAGCCGATCCACCCCCAGTTTCAACCCAACCGTGTAGAAATAGACGTCGCAGGATTCGGCCAGGGCCCGCTTGAGGCTCACCGACCCGTGTCCGCCTTTTCTCCAACAGCGATAGGTGTGATTGCCGAACTGCATCGAACCAGGGCAGAAGATGGGGGTTTCCGGGGTGATGACCCCCTCCGCCAGGCCGGCAAAGGCTGTAATCGGCTTGTAGGTGGAGCCCGGGGGATATTGCCCCTGTACCACCTTGTTGACCAGCGGATGGAGCGGATTGTTGAGCATCCCTGTCCAGGCTTTCTGGGAAATGCCGCCGACAAACTCATCCAGATGCAGTTGAGGCGCGCTGGCCAAGGCCAACAGCCGGCCGGTGTTGGCCTCCATCGCCACCACCGCGCCTGACCGGTTCTTGGCGGCCATTTCCTCTTCCGCGATTTTTTGTAATTCAACATCAATGGTCAGATACAGATCCTTGCCCGGCTGGGGTTCGACGTCCTTCAAGTTCTGCTGCTCAAACCCCAGGGCATTGACCTCCATGTTGTTGCTGCCCTTCTCGCCGCGCAGATCCAATTCGCGAAGCCGCTCGAGCCCCATCTTGCCGATCAGGTCGCCGCCCCGGTACAAGGTCCGGTCGGCCTTTTCCAGCTCGGTTTTGCTGATCTCGCCCATGTAACCGATCAGGTGCGAGGCCAGGTTGCCGAAATGATAGATGCGCAGGGGCACCACCTCGATCTTGATTTCCGGCAAATACATCCGGTTGTTCTCGATCTTGGCCACGGTCTCCCAATCGATGTCCTCAGCCAGCCGGACCGGGATATGCCCAGGCGTGCCCGCCATCTTGCGGATCTTTTCCAGCAGGGTGGCCGAATCCAGCCTGAGCAGCCGGGTCAGCCGCTTGAGCCATTCATCGTTGATCTTGTTGCTTTCCCGGATCCAGACCACATTGAATGAAGGCCGGTTGGTGACGATCTCCCGCCCTGTCCGGTCATAAATGTTGCCCCGGGGAGCGGTGATGTCGATGGAACGGACGCGGTTGGAATCCGCCAGTTGATTGTAATAGTCGCCCTGTTCGACCTGAAGATACCAAAGCCGGGTGACAATGACTGCGAAGAAGGCGATGGCCACCACCAAGGAGTAGAGGGCCTTTTTCCGGTAGCCACTCAGGTCGCTCTCATCCCGATGGGGCAACCTGGTGACACTGCTGTCCTTGGCCCGTTCGGCTTCAACCAACGGCTCCCCTGTCTTCCGGTTCTGTTTCCTCAAATTTTTCATGGGCCAGCCAAACAACTTATCCACATCCCACCCGCACGGTTGACCAACAATCCTCAGATCCGCCGGCGCCGATTATCGGTGCGCAAACGCAATTTGCTCAACGACAGGAAGCTGCGCTGGGAATATTTCTGGATCAGGTCGAAGAAAAGAAACAGGGGATAAGAACACAGCGCCACCAGCAGCATGCGCAACAGCATCTTCCACCATGACCAGGCAGCCTGTTGACCGGGCTGGATGACTTCGAGCAAAAGGTACACCGCCCACGACACCACCAGAAAACTGAGGCTGATCAAGGGCAGATGGTACACCATCTGATTGAGCGGGAGCTGGTTGGCGAGCTGGCGCAGGAAAAAATAGCCGCTGAAACAAATAAGCGCATAGGTTCCCAGAATGGTTCCGGACAGAACGTCGAGCACGCAAGCCAAGGGAAGCAAAATGATCAGGCTGCGGAGCACATCAAGCCGCAGGGCCAGATAGGCCACCAACACATAGTAAAAATCGGGGGCTATCAACGATACTGGCGTGCGCATGCAGACGGTCGTTTGCAGGATCGCCAGCACCACGCCAACGACAATGAAATGCAGTACCATCATCGCTTCTTTCCCATTCACGCCTTGGCGCAAGTCTATTCCATCAATGGCGGTCCGGCAACGGGCTCTTTCGCCGAACCGGTCCGTCAGCGCTGTTCCATCTGTTTGATTTCACCAAGCTGCGGCTGCTGAAGGATCAACAGGTTTTCCAATTTCTGGTAATCGACCGAAGGCGTCACCTCTATCTCGTGAAACATGCCCCTCGGCTTCTTAATGATTTTCGAGATCACGCCCACCTGCAGCCCGGTGGGAAAGATGCCTCCGTATCCGGCGGTGACCACATGGTCCCCTTCCTCCACCTCGGCGGTTTTGAGAATGTACTCAAGCCGATAGGTCAGGGTACCGTTGCCCTTAAGAATGCCGCGGACCCTCGATTTTTGCAGCAACACGTCAATGGCACTCGACGGCGCGATCGCCAACAGCACCTTGGCGTAATTCGGCGTGACCGCGAACACCTGACCGACGACCCCCTCGCTGTTGACCACCGGGTTACCCTTGCCGACCCCGCTGTTCGATCCGCGGTCGATGATCACCGAGCGGAACATGGCGGAAGGATCCTTGCCGACAATGGTCGCGGCGACCACCTGCTGTTGGTCCAGGGAATTCTTGAACTCGAGCAGCTTGCGCAGACTGGCGTTGGTGGCCATGGCTTCACGGCTCTTGTTGAGGATGTTGTCGTTTTCTTGCAGTTGCTGGGCCAGCCGCTTGTTCTCCTCGCGCAGCCGGAGGCTATCCTGGAGGATATCGATATATTCGCTTTTGAAGGTTTCCAGGTAGGTGCTGCTCAGGGTCACCGCTTTCTGCAGCGGCCCCACCGCCTCAAGCATCAGCTTGTGCAAGGGTCCGAAGTTCTGGCCGCCCAGGGTGGAGACCAAAAAGATCAGCCCCAGGGTCATCAGCAGGGCGGCAAGGAGAACGATGCGAAAGAGACGATAGCGGTCGCTTCGTTTTCTGGTGGGCTTTTTTCTCATCGGAGAAGAGACCGTGACCAAGACCGGTGCGGCGACGAAGAAACGGGCGGGAGACAACAGACTCCCGGTCGATCTCCACCGGGGCTAATCTATGGCAATTTCTCGAAGAATTTCAAGATTGTCAAGAGCCTGCCCCGACCCCAAAACCACGGAAGACAAGGGATCCTCGGCCACGATGATCGGCATGCCGGTCTCAAGCTTGAGGCGTTTGTCGAGGTTTTTGAGCAAAGCGCCCCCGCCGGTGAGGACAATACCCTGGTCAACGATGTCAGCAGACAGTTCGGGGGGGGTTTGCTC
>WRKE01000051.1 GCA_009778235.1 Pseudomonadota bacterium | reverse complement strand
TTTGTTTGGTGTTTTTTAATCCAGCAATCCCGCGATAAAAGGGCCAACGGCCGACGGCCCCTGGGCATCGACCAATTTGATGGTGGCGGTGCCGATGACCGCCATGTCGGCCTTACCGGTCAGCATGGCCACATCCTCGCGGCTGCTTATCCCGAATCCGACCGCCAGCGGCAAAGCAGTGGCCTGGCGACATCTGGCCAGATAGTGTTCAAGGCCATGATCAAAGGCGGTCTGTTTGCCGGTAACCCCCCGCCGGGCCACGCAATAGATAAAACCATCGCCCAAGGCCGCCACCTGGCGCATCCGCTGATCGCTGGAAGTGGGGGTAAAGAATTGCACCGGCGCCAACCCCAGCTCTCTGCTGGCCGCCAGGTATTCGTGCCCCTCCTCGGGCGGCAGATCAGGGACAATGGTGCCGCACAGGCCGAGGTCGCGGGTTCGCTTCAGGAAGGCTGCCTGGCCGTATTTAAACATGATGTTGTAGTAGGTCATGAACAAGAAGCGCACCTGGGGAAAGGCAGCCGCCATCTCCTGGCCAAAATCCAGGCAGGCCGCAACCGTAATCCCCCGGTCCAGGCTGAGCTGATTGGCCTTGAGGATCACCGGGCCATCGGCAATGGGTTCGGAAAAAGGGATCTGCAGCTCAATGCAGTCCACCCCGGACTCCGCCATCTGCCGGATCACCTCGCGATTGACCGCCAGTGAAGGGTAGCCCAGCACCAGATGGGTCATGAGGAGAATTTTTTTCTGTTGAAGCCGTTGTTTCAGCTCCTGGGTCAAATCGTTACTCACCTTGCACCTCCGTGGGCAATGAACCTGTGCGGCTACGGCGCCGCCCCTCAATCGCACGCATACGCCTCGGCCCGCTTGACAATGAAGGCCTTCCACGAAGGGTCGTCAAAGGCATGGGCGATGGTGAAGATATCCTTGTCGCCGCGGCCGGACATATTGATGATGATCGCCTGATCCGGCGACATGGTCGAGGCCTCTTTGAAGGCCTGGGCAAAGGCGTGGGCCGATTCCATGGCCGGGATGATCCCCTCGCTGCGCATGGTCAGACCCAAGGCTTCGAGAACCTCGCGATCGGTGGCCGCGGTGAACCGCACCCTGCCCTGGCCCCCGAGATCGGCCAGGATCGGCGACACCCCCACATAGTCGAGGCCAGCGGCAATGGAGTGGGTATCGAGCATCTGCCCTTCCGGGCTCTGGAGAAACAAGCTCTTGTACCCTTGGGCCACTCCGGGGCTGGCGCCGCTGCCTTCGACCATCCGGGCCGCATGCCTGCCGGTGGCGATCCCCAGGCCTCCTGCCTCAACCCCGACCAGGTCCACCCCGGCATCGTCGATAAATCCCTGGAAAATGCCCATGGCATTGGAACCGCCACCCACACAGGCATAGACCCGGGCCGGCAGACCGCCATGCTGCCTGAGGATCTGCTGCCGTGCCTCCTGGCCGATAATCGACTGGAACCAGGCCACCATTTCCGGAAAGGGATGGGGACCGCACACCGTGCCAATCACATAGTGGGTGTCGTCCATGGAGGCGACCCAATCGCGGAAGGCCTCGTTCATGGCGTCCTTGAGGGTGCGGCTGCCGTCGGTGACCGGCACCACGGTGGCACCCAGTTTTTCCATCCAGAAGACATTGGGCCGCTGGCGGGCCACATCTTCCTCGCCCATGTAGATCGTGCAGGCGAAACCGAACCGGGCGGCCATGGTGGCGGTGGCCATACCGTGCTGACCCGCGCCAGTCTCGGCGATCACCCGCTTTTTGCCCATCCGCCTGACCAGCAACCCCTGCCCCATGACGTTGTTGGCCTTGTGGGCGCCGGTATGGTTGAGATCTTCCCGTTTGATGAAAATCTTGGCCCCGCCAAAATGACGGGTCAGGTTCTCCGCATAGGTGAGCGGCGTGGGCCGGCAGGAATAATTACCCATTAATTCAACGTATTCCTGCCAAAACGATGCATCGGCCCGCGCCTGTTCATAGACCTTGTTCAAATCGATGAAGGTCTGCTGGAGGACCTCCGGGATGAAGGCGCCGCCCCACTGGCCATAATATCCTTTTTTCATTGCTGTTCCGTTGTGAATGTTCTGGGGGTGAAAAGTTCAGACTTCCATCTTAACCGGGTCGGGGGAATGGATACCAGGTGGGCGCACTGCCACACCGCATTTATTTGCCTGCCCGGCGGTTGCCATCAAATAAAAAACAACTCAAGCCAACCGCCGGCGGCAGGCCTCGGCAAAATCTTCGGGATAATGGCCGAGGATACATCGCCCCTGGGCCTCGCTGAAGGCGCCCATCGACCAGGGCAGTTTGGGCAAAAAGGCGTACAGCAGCCGCTGGCCGTTGGCCGCGCCAAGCCGTTTGCTGTATTCGATTGACGTCACCATGGTCGCGCCCAACCGGGCCAGCACCTGTTGCACCTTCAGCAGACCTGCGTCGAGGGAGCTGCGTACCAGCGCATCCGCTTCCACCACATTGCCCACCGGCCCGCCGGTACTGTCGGCCTTGACCAGCAATTGGAGCTCCCACTGGGAAACCTGGGCCTTGGGCACGAAAAGCACGACGCGCTCATCCTCCCAGACCACCAGCGAACCGGGCCCGGCACCGCCATCGGTGCGAAGGTTATTGGCCAGGGCCAGCAGGTAATCGTTAAAGAAATCAGAATGATACTCCTGGCGATAACGGGTGATGACATCAGCCACCAGATCACCGCAGCAGTAGGCGGGAAAGACCGCCCCATCCGCCTCCGGAACCCATTGGGGCACTAAGGCATACTGCTGATGGATCATCTGATGCGAGGCGTGCAAGCGAAAACCGGAGCCGGAAAAATCAAAGCCGAAATTCCAGCCCCACAGGGTGGCGAAGGACTCCAGCTCGGTGGCAGTGCTGGTCAGACACTTGATGATCGCCTGCCTGAGCGCTTCCAACTCATCCCCGGTCAGTTTACGGCGGCGCACCGCCGGCGCCAGTCCCAGATGGTCGGCCAGCACCATGAACATGCGCTGGTAATAGAGATGGCGCAACCCGGCCATGTCCTCTTCGGTCAGTTCGCTGATGCGATAACGGATGGAGGCCGGGCCGCAATTGGCGGCATAATGTCCCCAGGGGATGTAGGAATTGGCGCGCAAGTACTCAAAAATCTCGGTGGTACCCTGGCAATAGTCACCCACGACCTCGCTGTCGCCCTGCGCCCCTGGCCGCAGCACCATCACCTCCTTGTAGACATCGGGAAGGTGGGGATTGTTGGCAATGGCTTCAAACAGCTCAAAGTCGTCGATCTCAGGGCGCATCCGTCCGTTTTGCCTTCGGTAGCGCAGGCCTGC
>WRKE01000050.1 GCA_009778235.1 Pseudomonadota bacterium | reverse complement strand
AGTGAACGCAACGGCCTGGTGGTCGGCGTGCTCGCCGTGGACGACGAAGACCAGGTGATGCTGATCGCCAATTCCGGCAAGATCATCCGCATGCCGATGGACACGGTTCGGATCATCGGCCGCAATACCCAGGGGGTTCGTTTGATCAACCTGGAAGATGACGAACTGGTGGTTGACCTGTCGATGCTTGCCAGGGAAGAGGGGGTCGATGGCGAAGACGATGGTCTGGTTGAGGAGTATGACGATGAATAAACAAAAGATCGCGATGATCGGGGCGGGAAGCTGGGGCACTGCCTTGGCGCTGCTGCTCGCCCGCAAGCAGATGGAGGTCGTGCTTTGGGATCACGATGGCGACCATGTGGCCCAACTGGCCGTGGACCGAGAAAATAAACGGTATCAGCCCGGCCATCCCTTTCCGGCCGAGTTGCAGGTCAGCGCTGACCTGGCCACAACTGTTGAACAGGCCGATTGCGTAGTGATGGTGGTCCCCTCCCACGGACTGAGGACGGTGTATCGTGCGGCCTTGCCCCATATCAAGGAGGGTGCCTTGGTGGTCTCAGCGATCAAAGGGATCGAGATCGAGTCCGGCATGACCATGACCCAGATCATGCAGGCCGAAAACAAGGCGGGTAAGCAATTGCAATTCGGGGTTTTAAGCGGCCCCAGTTTTGCGGCCGAAGTCGCCGAACGGCAGCCCACGGCGGTGACCGTGGCCTTCGGCGATACCGAGGCGGCGGAATGCGTGCAACGATTGTTTTCCACCGAATATTTCCGGGTCTACACCTCAAGCGATGTCATTGGTTTGGAGATCAGCGCGGCGATGAAAAACGTGATCGCCATTGCCGCCGGGATCTGTGACGGGCTCAACTACGGCTTGAACACCCGGGCCGCGCTCATTACCCGGGGTTTGGCGGAAATCTCCCGGATGGGGGTCGCCATGGGAGGGGAACCACAGACCTTTGCCGGCCTGGGGGGGCTGGGCGACCTGGTATTGACTTGCACCGGCAACCTCAGCCGCAACCGGACCATGGGCTTGAAACTGGGTTCAGGACTTAGCCTTGAACAGGCCTTAAGCGAGATGAAGATGGTGGCCGAAGGGGTTAAGACCACAAAATCATGCTATAAACTGGCGTCTGATCTCGAGGTGGAGATGCCTATCTTAGAGCAGATGCACCAAATCCTTTACCACGGCAAACTCTGTCAGGATGCGGTGGTTGAACTCTTTCAACGGGATTTGAAACAGGAGATTGATGGGTCGAATAATTGATGACCTTTTTTAAAAAATCTAACCAGTTTGTGGATAAATTCGGTGCGGTTCGCCAACCAAACCACCTAATGGAGGTCCAACTGTGAAGAAATGGGAATGCAGCGTATGTGGCTATATTCATGTTGGGGATGAACCACCGGAGGAATGTCCAGTGTGCTCGGCCAACAAAAGCATGTTTGTCGAGCTGATTGAGGAACAAAAACCCACCGAGACAGCCGCGGCGCCGGAAGCCACGTCCCAATCGCCGCCAGCCGTGCAGCCGGCCGCCCCACTCACCCTGCCCGCCCGGATCTATGCCTTGGCCTCAGGCTTGACCGCGCTCCACCATCTCCACCCAATCATGGTCCATACCCCCAACGGGGTAGTGCCCATGGCGCTGGTTTTCCTGCTGATTGGCGCCTGGTTCGGGTCATCGCTTTGGGCAACCGCTGCTTGGTACTCATTGATCTTTGTCCTGATTTCTCTCCCCCTGGTGTTGTTTACCGGCTATGTGATGTGGCAACAACGGTACCGGCGAGCATTCACCCCCATTTTCAAAATCAAGATCAGCGCCTCAATAGTCACTGTGGTTCTGCTGCTGGGCTTGATTATCTGGTGGGCAATTCAACCGGAGATCATCACCGCCCCTTTGCCCGGGCGGTGGATCTATTTGACCGGCTGCTTTCTTCTGGTTGTTGCGGTGGGCATAGCCGGGCATTTTGGCGGCAAGTTAGTTTTTGGCAACCGAAGGGACTGAAGGTTGTTGATAGTCAACATTAAATAATTTTAATTCTCATTAACATTTGCTCTTTCTTAGGTGTGGCTTATCTTTGTTTTAACGAAATCGGACAATGCGACACCAATTCAATCAACACGGAGGGAGAAGGTAATGTCCACCACCAAAGACAATCTCAAGGAAGCGTTTGCCGGGGAGTCTCAAGCCAATCAAAAATATCGCGCCTTTGCCAAGAAGGCGGAAAAGGACGGGTTTGTCAACATCGCCAAGCTGTTCAGGACCACTGCCGAGGCCGAGCGAATCCACGCGGAAGGGCATCTCAGGGCCTTGGACATGATCGCCACCACCGCAGAGAACCTGCAGGCAGCCATTGATGGCGAAACCTATGAGTTCACTACCATGTACCCGCCAATGGTGGAGCTGGCTGTGGCCGACGGCCATAAGGCCAAGACCATGTTCAAGTTTGCCATCGATGCCGAGGCCGTCCATGCCAAGATCTACGCCAAGGCTCTGGAGGCCGTGAAAAAAGGGGTAGATCTCGATGTCAGCGTCTTTTATCTCTGCCCAGTGTGCGGCTATATCGAGCTGGGTGCAGCCCCGGAAAAATGCCCCATCTGCGGCGCTAAACAGGCCATCTTCGAACAGGTCGCTTGATACCCGGAAGGGATAAATTGTAGCATCTGCGGGGAGCTACCGTTCCCCGCAACACCGAGCTCCTTGCTCGCATCCTGCCAGAGGCCACCACCAATTGGCTCGGTTCCACCGGCAAATCAAGGGGAACTGAGCAGTCCCCCTGCACCCCGGCCGTTATTTGTTGCCTTCGACCCAGAAAAGTTGCTCCCGCAGCTTGCGGATTCCACAGGAAAAATATATCTTGGCACCGAACGTGTCGCCCGGGCGACCGGATTTGCCGCCAGGGGCGCTTTTCCGGCTGCCGTGGGTTTTTATTCTCTTAGTTTCCACTATTCGCGTGCCTTGCCGCCATGATCACCATCAGCTCCTCGTACCAACCGGCCTCGGCCATCCTGCTGATCCACTGTCCCGACAGCAAAGGGATCGTGGCCACGGTCAGCGAATTCATCTTTAGAAATAACGGCAATATCACCAATCTCGACCAGCATGTCGACATCAAGCGCCAGGTCTTTTTCATGCGGGTCGAGTGGGAACTGGATACCTTCATTATCCCCGACAACAAGATCGGCGAGTATTTCGACACCCTGATCGCCAAAAAATTCGACATGCAGTGGCAATTGCACTTTTCCCATGAAGTGCCCCGCATGGCGGTCTTTGTCTCCAAGCAGTCCCACTGCCTCTACGACATTCTTTCCCGGTGGCGGTCCCA
>WRKE01000049.1 GCA_009778235.1 Pseudomonadota bacterium | reverse complement strand
ATACATCGCGTTTTTTGGTTGCCCACTGTGGCTTGATCTTGCTACCCTTCTCGCTGCCTTTTGGCTGTTCAATGGCCTGGCGAAACGACGCCAGGCCCATCGCGATTCAACCAGACGAGCGAAAATCTCCATGACACCGCAGGACAATCAGTGCATTTTCCTTGACGAATTGGCGCGACGATGGCGCCAAAGCCCGGACCAGATTGTCGAGCTGGCGATCAACGGCATCCTGCCACTGTGGATCAGCTTCACCGATATCACTATCCGGAAGGCGGAGCGGAACACGCCCGGCCCCCACAAAAAAAAGGCCAAATTGCCCGCCGCAACGCGATATGACCGGATCGAAGTGCGGCCCGACCCGGAAGTTCTGCGGCAGATTCAAAACCGGTGCGACCGGATGCTGATCGTGGCCGAACTCGCTTGCCTGGACGCCAAAGGCTCGCCAATGGTGCTCACCAATCTGGTGGGCGAGGAATGGGGTGAGGCCAGCATGATCGGCTTGAAACCGGCCACGCTTTTTGCCCGCCCGGAAGATGTGCGGGCATTCGAGCGAATCAACAAGATTGTCCCGCGCATAGTTCAGATTGAACAGCACCCTCGAAAAGATCCGGACCAGCGGGCGCCGCTGACCGCGCCCCAGCGGGAGCATCCCTGCTTTGCCCCGGAGCTGCATGCCGCGCTTGCCTGTTGGCAGGTTTTGTTTGCCGATGCGACTTCGCCGGCCTTGATCAAAAAGGCCGACATTCTCACCTGGCTGCATCAGCATCACCCTAATTTCTCCAAGGCCGCGATCGAACGCATCGCCCTGGTCGTCACCCCCAGCGGGGACAACCGCCACTAGGCGCACCCACCCATGCCTATGAAACCGTCGCTTATTGTTCTGATTCTTCTGCTTTGCTCGCTGTCGGCTCCGGCTGGCGTTTGGGCCGACATCGACGGCCTCAAAGGCATGCGCTGGGGCAGCAATCTCGCTGATCTGCAACAAACCAAAAAACTGGTTCTCACCAAGGAAGGCGGCAAGGGCGGCGCCTCGCTCTATAGCCTTGAAAACGAGGACTTGCGATTCGGCAAGGCCGCGCTCACCGGCATCAACTACTCCTTTGCCAAGGACCGGCTCCAGGGCGCCATCTTGCTGTTCAGCGGCCCCAAGAACTATGCGGCGATCAAAACCGAAGCCGTGACCAAATTCGGGGAAAGCAAGAAAATAGAACAGAGCGGCGAGGAGATGTACAACTGGTCCGGCACAATCACCAGTGTCATCCTGTCCTATAACCGGAGCACCCAGGCCGGCTTTTTGTTCATGAAGGTCAAAAAAATGCCGCCTCAGCTCAAGGCGACGGCAAAACGGACTGCGGCCCCAGCGATCCCGGAAACGGCTTTGGACAAGGCGCCTCCCCCGGCCATAATCCTGCCGCCTGGTTCGGCGGCAAGCCCGACGACCAGGCCGACAACCAGCCAGGACGACCTGGAGACCGCCCTTGACCGGGCCTCTCCCCCGCCATCGCCATCCGATACCGGCCGCAATATCACCCCGGAGATACAGGCTCTGATCGACCGAGACCAGGCGCTCACCCAACTGTGTTGGGAAACCGTGGGTCCGGCTGCCGATGCCGCCTGCGTGCAGATGCGCCAGAATGTCGAGCGGCTCAAGGGCATGGGCATGTGTATGCAGCCAGGTTCCGTCGATGCCTCGGGTACTGCCGCCATTGTCTGGTATCGGTGCAAACCGGCCTTGATGACTGCACCGCCAACCGGCTGGACAGCCACCTCCCAGGTTGTCCCTCTGGTTGGCCCGACCGTACCGGTCCCGGCTGCCGAGCAACCTCTTGCCCCTGCGCCCCCGACAGCGCAGCAGACGGTTCCGCCAGGGACACCCCAGGCCTGGGAGGGCAAAACCGAACAGTGCCGGCGGATCGGCGAACTCTTTGCCACGGCCGCGCAGATGCGCGACATCGGGTCTGAGCCGCAGGTCGCGGAACAGGAACTGGCTTGGCGGATAAACAGCCAGACCCCGGAAATCACCATCGAACGGGTCCGGGAGACCATCGAACTGGTCTATTTCGATCAGGAATATAATATGATCAATGGCGAGGCGCTCATCCAGCGGGTCAGCGATCGCTGTCTGAGCGGGCGCGGTCCATACAACCAGCCCTTGCCATAGCGCGCCTTCGCTGGCCGAGGTTATAGTGAAGCAGGGGTGAATGGGACAGATGCTTAAGCAAAAGCAGGTTGAGGCGCAGGGCAGCCGCTCCCTGCCCCTTTTTGCCGATCTCCAATATAGATATAAAAAATTTGCCGGGGACAAATTGCCCGGTCCGGCGGCGATTGACCGCCATCATCGGTTGCCGCTGTCTGCACGGCGCTATCCTGTTGCCCTGTTTTTTTGTTTTTAATCAATTGCCGTGCAACCGCCTTCCCTCCCGCCCCTGCCCATCCAGCCAATCCTGCCGGCATTGAAGACCGCGCTGGCCGCCGGCCACGCGGTTCTGGCCGCGCCGCCCGGTTCGGGCAAGACCACTATCGTCCCCCTGGCGCTGCTGGCCGAACCCTGGCTGGCGGGCAAAAAAATCCTCATCCTCGAGCCGAGACGGCTGGCCGCCCGGGCGGCGGCATCCCAGATGGCTACCCTCCTGGGTGAGCCACTGGGCCGGACAGTGGGTTACCATATCCGGTTTGAACGGATGATCGGTCCCGAAACCCAAATCGAGGTGCTCACCGAGGGCATCCTCACCCGGCGGCTGCAAACCGATACCGACCTGGTCGGCACCGGCCTGATCATCTTCGACGAATTCCACGAACGTTCAATCCATGCCGACCTGGCCCTGGCCCTGTGCCTGGACCTCTGCCAGCTCAACCAAGGCTTGCGCCTGCTGGTCATGTCAGCCACCTTGGACACCGAGCCATTGGCCCGGCTGCTGGGCGAGGCGCCTGTGCTGACCAGTCAGGGCCAGGCGCACCCGGTCCAGATCGACCATCTTGAGCGGGAACCCCAGGGCCGGATCGCACAGGTCACGGCAACGGGCATCCGGCGGGTGCTACGGGAACAAGCTGGCGACCTGCTCGCCTTTCTTCCCGGCACTGGCGAAATCCGGGAAGTCCGCGACTTGCTCGCCGATGCCCCGGACTGCGCCGGTATGGTGCTTGCCCCTCTGTACGGCGACCTTCCCCGCCTGGAACAGGACCGGGCCATGGTTCCGGACCCAGGCGGCCGACGGCGGATCATCCTGGCCACCTCGATAGCCGAAACCAGCCTGACCATCGAAGGCGTCCGCTGCGTGGTCGATGGC
>WRKE01000048.1 GCA_009778235.1 Pseudomonadota bacterium | reverse complement strand
CATCCGTCTGCAGCTCGGCCAAAGTGACCGCTTTTACGAAGGCGTGCTTCGCTCCGGCAAATACCTGGCCCAATTCAAACAAATGTTCGTCTCCCAGGGGCTTCCCCCCCAACTGGCCTACCTCCCCCATGTCGAATCCTCGTTCAATCTCAAGGCGGGCAGCAAGGCAGGGGCTGCCGGTCTTTGGCAATTTACCCGTTCCACTGGAAAAGAATACATGACGATCAATGAGCTGGTCGATGAACGCTACGATCCCTACATTGCCACCCAAGCAGCGGCTCAGATGTTGAAGGGCAACTATGAACAACTAAAAACCTGGCCGCTGGCCCTCACCGCCTACAATCACGGGCGGGCCGGCATGCTCCGGGCGGTGCGGGAAGTGGGCAGTTACGAGAATATATTCCGCTCCTACGACCAGGGTGCGTTTAAATTCGCTTCCCGGAATTTTTACTCGGAATTTCTCGCCGCCGTGCGGGTGGCGACCCGCCTGGGCAGCAATCCCCGCTTGCCTTTCGAACGGCCCGAGAAGACGAGGGTCGTGCGTCTGACCCAGGACATGCCTGTCAACCAACTGTGGACCTTGTATGGTGTCTCGGCCGACAATTTCAGCCGGCTCAATCCGGCCATCTTGTCACCTGTCCTCAAAGGTGAGCAGGCGGTGCCTCAAGGCTATCTGGTGCGGCTTCCGGCCGCCTCGCCGGCAAAGATCCGCCCCAGTCACCAAGCTGGTCAGCCGGCCCGCGCCGGGCAGACGACCAAACTTAAGCCCCACCGCAGCACTCTTACACCGCCCCTCCAACAGACGCGGTGAAATAAGAAAGATCTGCGCGGGCGGATGCAAGGAGGCCAGTAAGCCAAAAGCCCGCCAAACAGGCGGGCCTTGACCGAGGGACATCAGGTACCGAAAAATCTGGTCTTTTTTAAACTGGCGGCTACGCATCGACCTCGATCTGCTGTTTGACAATGCTTTTTCCGCAATACTTGGCGCGAAGTTTGGGCTTCTCTATTTTTCCGGTGGCGTTGCGCGGGACATTATCGAAAATGATCTTGTGCGGACGTTTATAGCGAGGCAGCTGCAGACAAAACTGACGGATATCTTCTTCACTGCAATCCAGGCCGGTTTTTGTCTCGATAATCGCAGCAGCGATCTCGCCCAGCCGGTGATCGGCCAGGCCAATCACGGCGGCATCCTTGATTTTGTCGTAGCCGCGCAGGAAGTCCTCGATCTGGACAGGATAGATATTTTCGCCGCCGGTGATAACCACATCCTTCCTCCGGTCGACAAGAAAGATAAAACCTTCCTCATCCTCGCAGGCCATGTCGCCGGTGTACAACCACCCATCTCTCAGGGTGGCGGCGGTGGCGTCCGGATCTCGGTAGTAGCATCTCATCACGCTGTCGCCTCTTAAAATCAGCTCGCCGACCTCTCCCGGTTTGACGGGCTCTCCGTGCTCATCAACGATCTTGGTTTTCCAGCCGTAACCCGCTTTGCCGATGGCGCCGACTTTGTGAATGTTCTCCACCCCGAGGTGAACGGCTCCCGGGCCGCACGATTCCGAAAGTCCGTAATTAGTATCGTATTGATGATGGGGAAAAATTTTCTTCCAACGCTTGATCAAACTTGGCGGCACTGGCTGGGCGCCTATGTGCATGAGGTGCCAGGCGCTCAGGTCATACTGAGCCAGATCGATTTCACCGCCCTCGATCGCATCGAGGATATCCTGGGCCCATGGCACCAGCAGCCAAACAATGGTTACATGTTCGTTGGCAACGGTTTCTATGATCCATTGCGGACGCACGCCGCGTAGCAGCACAGCGCTGCCGCCGACCAGCAGGCTGCCGAACCAGTGCATTTTAGCGCCGGTGTGGTACAGCGGCGGAATGCATAAGAAGACGTCGGAGGAGGTCTGGCGGTGGTGATTGTGTTCAACCTTGCAGGAGGCGACCAGGCTCCGGTGTGAATGCAAAATAGCCTTTGGTCTGCCGGTGGTTCCCGAAGAAAAGTAGATCGCGGCGTCTTCATCATCCGAGATCGCAATGTCCGGCGCGCTTCTGGGGCATGAGGCCGTTGACAGCTCATAGCTTTCCGCAAAATCGGGACAACCGTCGCCGACGAAAAAGAGCGCCCGCACTCCAGGGATATCGTCTTTGATCGCCTGAATCCGCTCGATAAACTCCGGCCCCATCACCAAGACAGAAACATGGGCGAAATCGAGACCGTACTTGATTTCATCGGCGGTGTACCTGAAATTGATCGGCACGACAATCGCCCCGGATTTCAGCACCCCAAAGTAAATGGGCAACCATTCGATACAATTCATAAACAGCATGCCGACTTTGTCGCCGCGCTTAACGCCTCGCTCGATCAGAAGATGCGCGAACTGATTGGCTTTTTCGTCAAACGAACGCCATGTCAATTCCTTGCGGTAGCGAATGTTATGCGCGGTTTCTACCAGCGCAAGCTCCTTCCATGCCTGAGGATGCCTTTCCTCCTGCTCGGGATTGATTTCGGTCAAACATACTTTATCACCATAAAGTTCCGCATTTCTGGCCAGCATTCCCGTGATGGGCATCGTTCGTTTCCCTGTTGGTTGCTCTGATTATTTGGCTGTCTCTTTTCCTTGCCACCAAGGTCTTCATCTTCATAAGGACGCGGATCGCTTCTTCATAACAGGAAAAAGGATTCGACAGCGGCTTTTTGGGGCGCTCTTCTAGAATGCCGACGGCCGGCACCATAACCACTTTGGCAAGCATCGCCAAGGCGCAGGTGCAGGTGCAGGTGCAAATGAATGATTGCCAAAACATTGGCAATCAGCCCCAAAAAGATATGAAATTCATGAAACCCGGGCTGAACAAGCAGCGGCCCAGGCCCTGCTGAGGCGCTGGCACTGAAGTCCGCCAGGGCACCACAAGGCCCCCAGGCAATATCCATCCGATGAGCGATGAAGCCGATGTTACCTTGGTGCTGCACGCTGGCAATAACCGAAAATAACAAAGATAAACAGTGCAATCAGCAAGTGGATGCCCAGAAGCACCATTTTGTCGGCCATCTCTTGTGAGGATATTCCCATTAAAAAGTCGATTTTTGCCCAACCTGCCTGCCCAACCTTCGACACCGCGACCGAGACCCAGGCAGAAAAACTGCCCAACCTGACAATTTATTGAATTAACCAAAAAGAAGTTGCCTTGGGAATTTGTACAAGCCATTAAGTGGAGAATCTGCTACCCATGCTGTCCAATGGAGGGCATAACAAGGAGCGGGAAA
>WRKE01000047.1 GCA_009778235.1 Pseudomonadota bacterium | reverse complement strand
GGATCGTCCTGGCCGACGGAGATGGATATCGATCCTTCCGGGGTGAATTTGACGGCATTGCCGACCAGGTTGAGCAGGACCTGGCGCAGGCGCATTTCATCGCCGATAAAAAGGGTCGGCAGTGAAGGCGATGGTTCGTTGAGCCACAACTTCAACCCCTTTTCGTTTGCCGGCACATTCATGATCGAAAGAATGCTTTCCAGCAGGCCGCGCAGATTGAATGGCCCAACACTAAGCTGGAGCTGACCGGCCTCCATTTTGGAAAAGTCGAGGATGTCATCCAAGAGCCGGAGCAGGTTTTCCGCGGAAACGCCCACTGTTTTCAACAGGAAGCGCCGCTGTTCCTCGTTTTTTGCCTTTTGCGCCAGCGAGGTCATGCCGATGATGGCGTTCATGGGGGTGCGGATTTCGTGGCTCATATTGGCCAGGAAGAGGCTTTTCTCCTTGTCTGATTCCTCGGCGCGCAACTTGGCTTCCTGGTAGCCGGTTATGGATTTTTGCAACTGGTCGGCCATGTCGTTGAGCGCCATCCCCAACTGACCCATCTCGTCGCGGTTGGTTACGGGCAAGCGGGAGGAGAGATGGCCGGATTTGAAACGGCCCACGGCGTGAATGAGATTGGTCAGCCGTTTGGTCATGCTGGATGCAATCCAGATGGCAATCCCGATGACGATGATGACCATGACCAGGGTGGAGATGGCCAGGGTCCATTCGGTCTCATCAACGGACTTACTGATGGTGGTCAGGGTTTTCTTCTGATCCTGCTCCAGGGTGTTTTCGTACTCCTTGGTGATGACCTTGAGCTTCTCTGAGGTTTCCGTGGCCGCCCGGTGAAATTCGTCGATATTCGCGCCGATGGTGACAAAGCCGAAGCCTCGTGGGCTCGCTCCGTACATACCGGTGTAATACGGGATGGTGGCGGCGGTGGTCAGTTTCCATAGGCCGCTCCAGAGAATGACAAAGGAGCCGGATCCGCCGTGCTGGGTCAGTGACATCCAGCCGCTGCATTGGGGGGCGAAATTGAGGTACCGGCAATCCAGGCCGACGAAACCGGCTTTGGTGAACTCGGCAACCGGTTTTTTCTGGTGGGTCTGCTCCAGGTACTGGGGCGCGGCCTTCTCAAAGGCGCTGAAGGTGTGGTCGGCCGCCTCCCAGAGGGGCTGGAGCTCGGAACTGATCCAAGGCAGGGCCTCTTCACCGGTGTTCGGGTCGTAGCCGACGATGGAATGGTCGCGGGGGTGGCAAATGCTGCGGCCCAGGTAATCCCAGATAAAGGCATAGTTGCCGTTGCCGGCGTCGGCGATGTCGGAAAAACGCTCCTCGGTGGGCAGGACATGGTCGGTAAATTCTTGCAGGTGGATATGGTCAAGGGCCAAGGTGACATAGCCGATCTTTTTTCCTTCTTTGAAGACCGGGGAGACCCAGCGCACCAGGCCCTGGAAACGCTTGCCCACCGGATTTTCCTTGCCGGCGTAGCCGGCCTTTTCCGGCTCGAAGGGGATACCCCGCTTCTGGGCGGCGGCCGGGGTATACACCCCGATAACCGGTGATGGCACATACGGGCCGATCACCTTGGACACATAGATTTCGCCCTCTCGCAGATTTTGCGCTTCCTCAAAGTAGTTTTCCGCCTTGCACCAGGTGTTCTCCCGATGCGAAATATTGCGCAGATTCGACGGCAGCACCTGGGTCAATGGGATCTTGATTTTTTCCTGACCGGTGAGATCATAAAAGGTCATCTCGTGGTAGAGCGGCTGCATCGTCCGGATGCCGGTTGCGGTGGGCGGCTTGTAATGAAAATCCTTTTTATTGTCAGGCGCACCGTAGCCCACCTGCACGGGCGTATCAGGCGCTGGTGGCGTTTGTTTGGGTACCCAGGCCGTCTGTTCCTGGTTGAGCACCCACTGGTGGGGTCGCACGACCTCCTTTTGGTATAAGGAGACGAATTTCCGGTAGGCATCCTCATGGACCGGCAATGACGAGGCCTGAATGATGTTTTGATCCCGGGTATAAAGAAAATCCGCCACCTGCCTGGCCAGGTTGACGGTGAGCCGTTCGATGGCCTCCCTCGATTTGAGGTCCAGGGCGCGGATGGAACTTTCAGTGGCCAGCGCGCTAGTCTGGTTCATCATATCCCGGGTGGTGCTCACCACCTCGTTCGATTTGTCGATGAACGCCTCGCCAAGCTGATTCACCTGCCGGTCGGCCACGAACATCAAGCCGATCAAAGGCAGAACCTTGATGACCACAAAAAGAAGAATCAGCTTTTCCCGCATGCCGAACCAGCCAGTCGTGACGGCTACTGGCGAGGGAGAAGGGGATATCTCTGGGCTGCTGGACGGTTGTTTTGACTCGGTCATGAGCTGCGCTACCTGGTTCGGCAAAAAAACGATAATAATTTTTACAACAGGTTAAGACCTAGAGGCTATAATTTCAACAGATACTCCCATGATTCACCTGTAAGGAACAACGGTTTTGTCGTGAGAGCATCGCCGCTAGCCAGGATGTTGAAGGTTAAAGAGGTTCTTCTGGCAGGAGAAGCGCTGGGGTGACAAGCTCGGAATTTTTTCGTTTTCAACGCGCTTCACCGTCCAAATGAGGATTTCTTCACATGGGTTGCAGCCTGTTGTGCATCCTTGGATCCATCCGTGGCAAAGCATACCTGGTGTTGGCCAATTTTTGAACTTGTTCCTATCGCCGCTTTGGATAATTTTCTGTAGAATATCATGGCACCGGCAAATGTTAAAATGTTTATTTGCTGATAATCTCATATTTTACCGCCATTGTGGATGGGTTGCGGACCGGGAACAGCAAAAGAGACACTCGCAATGTTGCGGGTCAACCAGGGAGAAAAACCCTTTTTCAACAACATGTTAGGGGCTGGAGTACATTTTTTGCGTACTTCCTTGATCCACCAGTTTTTGCTCAGGACAAAAAGGAGTATACTTAGAATATCTCGACCATGCGATTGTTGCCCACCACCACATGTATAGGAAAACGAGAGGAATAATGATTAATGCAATGCACCCATTTGATGCAGCCATTTTCCCCTTGATTCGCTACCGTATCTTCCTGCAAGGGGCCCTGGGATTGTGCTGGATGATATGGTTACTGGGGGCGCCTCCGGCGGCCCTTGGCTGGGATACTTCCAAGGATACTTGGGCCTTGCTCGGAGGGTATGGCCAGAGCTTCCCCGGTTGGGGGCAAACCACCCAACGGGTGCAGACCTTTGACCTCGTTCCCCGATACAACCAT
>WRKE01000046.1 GCA_009778235.1 Pseudomonadota bacterium | reverse complement strand
ACCCTCTTTGCCGAGGAGCTGGGCCTGGTGATCGAATGCGGCTGGGACCATCTGGCCGAGGTCAAAGAGCGGTTTGCGCAGGCCAACATCCCCTGCCTGGCACTTGGTTCCACCATCACCAAGAAGGCGGTCACCATCCAGTACAACGGGCAGGTGGTCCTGGACGACTCCATGGTCCTGCTCCGCCAATGGTGGGAGGAGACCAGCCATCAGCTGGAGCGGCTGCAGGTTGCCCCGGAGTGTGCCGATGCGGAAAAATTCAACATCTTCGACCGCCAGGGGCCGGAATATGCCTTAAGCTTCGAGCCCAAGGCCACTGCCCCGGCCATCCTGCGGCAACAAAACAAGCCCAAGGTGATTATCCTTCGCGATGAGGGCTCCAATTCCGACCGGGAGATGAGTTCCGCCTTTTACTCGGCCGGGTTCGAGCCCTGGGACGTGACCATGACCGACCTGCTGGCCGGCCGGATCGATCTGGCCCGGTTCCGGGGCATCGCCGCAGTGGGCGGTTTTTCCTATGCCGATGTGCCGGAAAGCGCCAAGGGCTGGGCCGCGACCATCCGGTTCAACCAGCGGCTCCAGACCCAATTCCACGAATTCACCAATCGGCCGGACACCTTTACCCTTGGGATCTGCAACGGCTGCCAGTTGTTCGGGCTGCTCGGCTGGGTGCCCTGGCAAGGCATCGAGGCCGAACAACAACCCCGCTTCATCCATAACCTAAGCGGCCGGTTTGAATCGCGCTGGTCCACGGTCAAGATCCTGCCCAGCAAGGCGATCATGCTCAGCGGCATGGAGGGGACGGTCTTCGGGATCCATGTCGATCACGGCGAGGGCTATCTCCATTTTCCGGACGACGCCATCCGCGATCGGGTCTGGAACGAGCGGATGGCCGCGGTGGTATTTGTCGACGATCACGGCAAGCCCACCGAGGCCTATCCGTTCAACCCCAACGGCTCGCCCGGCGGCCTCACCGGCATCTGTTCGCCCGATGGCCGCCATTTGGCGATGATGCCCCATCCCGAACGGGCCTTCCTGCCCTGGCAGTGCCACTGGCTGCCCCAATCAATGCACAGCCTGCCGGTCAGCCCCTGGCTGCGGATGTTCCAGAACGCCTATGACTGGTGTACGGGGTGAGCGGATCGGCAGGAAGACGGAAAACAGCTCTGGGTGGAAAAGGCCGGACCACCCAACTCATCGGACAGCAAGACCGTCAAAACGGAGTCCTTTGGCAAATCAATTCTGAACCGTTACATCTCAGCCTGTCCAGCAGGCAACCAGGAGGGCGCCATGCCTGAACTCTTCGAAAGCACCTCTATCGCATCCATGACCCTTGCCAATCGGTTCGTGCGCTCCGCCACCTGGGAGGGCATGGCAATGGACGACGGATCGGTTACGCCGCGGCTTACGCAATTAATGGTTGATCTGGCCCAGGGCGGAATCGGACTTATTATTACCAGCCATGCCTATGTAAGCCGCGAGGGACAGGCAGGACTCAAACAGCTTGGCGTCTACGGCGACGCGCTGGCCGGAGGGCTCGCGGACATGGCCAAGGCCGTCCACGCCGCTGGCGGCAGGATTGCTCTGCAACTGGCTCACGCGGGCGATCAGGCCAACACGAAGCTCTCCGGGCTTGCCTCCGTGGGGCCAGTGGCACATATGGCGGGGAGCGCTTCGAGCGGCGCGGGTACGCTCTCGACGGAAGGTCAGCTTCCCTGTCATGCCCTGGATCAGGCGGGCATTGCGGGCATTGCCAAATCCTTTGCCGATGCGGCCGTCCGCGCCAAAAAGGCCGGGTTCGATGCGGTGCAGATCCACGCCGCTCACGGCTATCTTTTGCACCAGTTTCTTTCGTCCGCCTGGAATACCCGTGCCGATGAGTATGGCGGCACCTTGGAAAACCGGGCGAAGCCGCTTCTGCAAGTGGTCCGCGCGGTGCGCGAGGCTGTTGGGCCAGCGTATCCAGTCCTCGCCAAACTAGACAGCGAGGATTTTGTGCCCGGCGGATTCACCTGTGAGGAGGCGGCAACGGTGGCCGCCTGGCTCCAGATGGCCTCGGTGAACGCCCTGGAGCTTTCGGGCGGCTGCCGCCAGGCGGGCGAGAATTTAATGTCCGCCCGCAAGGGGAAAATTCGAATTCCGGATGGCGAAGTCTACTATCGCGAGGCCGCCAGGATAATCAAAAGCCGTCTTTCTATTCCGCTTATGCTTGTGGGCGGCATCCGCTCTTTTGAGGTGGCCAGCGATCTTGTGGAGAGCGGCGTGGCTGACTACATTTCGCTTGCCCGTCCGCTCATTTGTGAGCCTGGCCTTGTGAACCGCTGGCAGAAGGGAGACAGAAGCCCGGCCCTATGTGTGTCGGACAATGCCTGCTATGGACCGGGATTCGCGGGAGAAGGCATTCGTTGCGTGACCTTTGAAAAAAAGAGGGCTCATGCGGGCCAGGCCGTGTCGTCTTAAGTCGGCAGCTTGTCCGATCTTGCTTCGGGGGAATTCTTGATCGAGGATACCACCACGAAAGGTGATCAGATATGACATTTCAGGAAGGCATTGCCATGTATTCGATGGACGGCGTCTGTTTCCTGGCGTCCAGCACCATGTTTCTTGGATACCTATACTTCATCGCCCGGAAGTCCCGCAAAAATCCAGCGTATACGGTGCAGGGCATCGCTGCCCTGGCCCGTGCCGCCTGGGTGAAGAGCGTCATGGAAAAGAGCAAGGACATCCTGGCGGTGCAAACGTTGCGCAACTCCACCATGGCTGCCACCTTCCTGGCTTCCACGGCTATTCTGCTTTCTGTTGGCGTGCTCACCCTTACCGGCCAGAGCGAAAAACTGCAGACCACCTGGCATGCGCTTCATTTCTTCGGAGCGCAGCACGAGGGATTGCTGCTCGTCAAACTGATCATCCTGCTGCTCAACCTGTTCGCGGCATTCTTTTTTTTCACCTCTTCCATCAGGCTATACAACCATGTGGGCTACATGATCAATGCGCCCTACACCGAACAGGAAAAGGTCATGTCCCCAAAAGTGGTGGCGGCCCAACTCAACCGGGCCGGTTATCACTACAGTATGGGGCTGCGGGGTTTTTACAGCATGGTCCCCCTGGTGTTCTGGATTTTCGGCCCACTTTTTCTGCTCGCTGTCACAGTGGTCGTGATCATGATCCTCTTTCATCTGGACCGTACTCCTTCAGCGGTGGAAGAAGATTTTCACCGGGAGTGCAACGAGACATCCTGCCTGTTCAATAC
>WRKE01000045.1 GCA_009778235.1 Pseudomonadota bacterium | reverse complement strand
GCTGACCCTGCACGGCCAGCCGCCAAAGGCGGCTCTGTCACCGGGATGGGACAAGGTTATCCTCCGCAAGGAACAGGCAGGGCCAGCGGCTTTCTACCAGCTGACCGAAGCCGGATTTGATCGTCAGCCACCCCCGGGGAGGCTTACCCAAGGGCTTGAAATTCAGCGTGAATATATCGACGCCAACGGCAAACCCCTTGAGCGGGTCAAGGTGGGCGATGAGTTCACGGTGCGGCTCACCTTGCGCGCCTCCGACGCTGGCGCCGATCCCAGCTACAGCGAGATCGCGATTGTCGATCTGCTTCCGGGCGGGGTCGAACCCGTGGTTATTCACCCCAAGGCCTCGGAAAATGAGGGAGACGAGGCGGATGCCACTAAACCTGATTCGTCGGATCAGCAGAGCGGGCAGGCCTCTTTCGTGGATACCCGCGATGACCGGGTGGTGCTCTATGCCCTGCTGACCAACGAGGTCGCCACCTACACCTACCGGGTCCGGGCCACCAACGAAGGGGCCTTTCTGGTGCCGCCACCCTATGCCGAAGGCATGTATGAGCGGAAACTGCAGGGACGCGGCGTGGGTGGCAAGCTGACCATTGTTGCGCCGTGAAAGCCGCGCCAAGCGGATGGGGCCGAGGTTTTGCCCGCGGATCAGCACTGGCGGCGCTGGCGGCGCTGCTGGTGTTGATCTGCTTGCGCCTGCTGCCCGCGCCACCGCTTGAGGACTCTTTTCCTTGTTCGCGGCTGATCCGGGCCGCCGACGGCACGATCCTGCGCCTGACCCTGGCCAGCGACGGTCAGTACCGGATTCCGGTTTCCCTCCAGCAGGTGGCGCCAACAACCGTTGCCGCCATTCTGCTCAAGGAGGATCGGTCCTTTTTCTGGCATCCGGGGGTCAATCCGTTTGCTTTGGCACGGGCCGCCTGGGCCACCTATTTCAAGGGCGCCCGCCAGGGCGGCTCCACCCTGACCATGCAGTTGGCCCGGCGGCTTCACCAACTCAACACCAGGACGATCGCGGGCAAGCTTAAGCAAATCGTGCTCGCCCTGCAGTTGGAAGTCCACTACTCCAAAAACGAGTTGCTCAGCGCCTATTGCAACCTGGCGCCCATGGGCGGCAATATCGAGGGCCTGGGGGCGGCGGCGCTGATCTATTTCGGCAAGGAGGCCGGGCACCTCACCCTGACCGAGAGCCTGGCCCTGGCGGTGATGCCGCAGAATCCGGCCAAGCGCTTTGATTTCGATGCGGAACAGCAACAGGCCAGGCGGAAGTTGGCCGCGACCTGGCTGCAAGAGCATCCCGAGGACACGCCGGCCACCACCCTTGTCGATCAAGATTTTGCCGGGCAGCGATTCCTGCCGTTTGCGGCGCCGCACTTGACCGATCAACTACTGCGCATGGCCGGCAACGAACCCGTGATCCAGGCCACGGTAGAGCCTCGCCTGCAGAACATGACCGAGCGGATCCTGCGCCAATACATTACCTCGCGGCGGGACCAGGGCCTGGCCAACGGCTCAGTGCTGCTGGTGGACCGGCGCGATATGGCGGTCAAGGCGCTGGTGGGCTCGGCCGGATTCTTCAACCGGGCCATCGACGGGCAGGTCAACGGCGTTCTGGCCAAACGCTCACCCGGTTCCACCTTAAAACCCTTCATCTATGGCCTGGCGATCGACCAAGGGCTCATTCATCCCTTAACCGTGCTCAACGATTCGCCCACGGCATTCGGGCCCTTTCAGCCGGAAAACTTCGATGGTCGCTTTGCCGGTCCGATTCCGGCCCGTGACGCCCTGATCCGCAGCCGCAACATTCCAGCGGTTTGGCTGGCCAATCGGCTGCGGAGCCCGACCCTGTACGATTTTCTCAGCAGCGCCGGCATCGCCCGGCTCCAGCCGGAATCGCACTATGGTTTGGCCTTGGCGCTCGGGGGCGGCGAGCTCACCATGGAGGAATTGGCCGGGTTATATGCCATGCTGGCCAACGACGGTCTGCTGAGGCCGCTCCGCTACCGCCAGTCCGATCCGGTGGTGGGCGGCACGCCCCTGCTTTCGCCGCAGGCGGCATTCCTGGTGCGCGACATGCTCAGCGCCAATGCCCGTCCGGCTGGCCGGCATGGGAGCCGCCCCCAATGGCAAACCGCCTGGAAAACCGGGACATCCTGGGGATTTCGTGACGCCTGGTCAGTGGGTCTGGTCGGTGATTATGTGCTGGTGGTCTGGCTGGGCAACTTTAACGGCCACGGCAATCAGGCCCTGGTGGGGGTCAGGGCCGCCGCACCCCTCTTTTTTCGCATCGCCGATGCCCTGGAATTGATGGCGGGAGGTGAAACGCCCAGGCCGGTCCAGCCGCCGCCGGGCCTTATCCAGGTCGAGGTGTGCGCCGCTTCCGGCGATCTGCCCAATCGCTGGTGCCCACACACGGTGCCGACCTGGTTCATCCCCGGAAAATCGCCCATCCGCGTCTCAACCCTGCACCGGCCGGTGGTGGTGATGAACGATTCTGGATTGGCCGCCTGCCCCCCCTATGATCCGGCCCTGACCCGGATGGAGGTGTTCGAGTTCTGGCCTTCGGATACCCTGCGGCTCTTTCGCGAGGCCGGGCTGCCGCGCCGCCTGCCGCCCGGTCCCGCTGAGCGCGGCTGCCTGCCGGCCATGGAGGGTGCCGTGGTGGGTGATCCGCCCCGCCTGTTGTCGCCCTTGGCCAACACGGTGTATACCCTGCGCCTGTCCCGGCCCGAAGAGACCATCGGTTTGGCGGCCGCCATCGGCAGCGACAGCGATCGGGTCTATTGGTTTGCCGACAACCGTTACCTGGGCAACAGCCCGGGCGAGGCGGTCCTGCCCTGGCGGCCCGACACTTCAGGCCGGTATGCCCTGACCGCGATCGACAGCCAGGGCCGCACCACCGGCCGGGTGCTGGAGGTCGAATTCCTGCCTTGAAAGGCCCATGGAAGCCAAGACATAGCGGTGTCCTTTGTCACCGCTTTTCTAAAGCGAATGCCCACTATCAAGTCGCCCCTGAAAAACCATCCAACAATTTGAAATAACTTGATAAATAATGCATAATATATCATTATAAATTGCAGGATAGAGCAGGTAGCGCCTTCAATTTCTGGTGATTTTCGATGCAGCCGAAGAAGCGGGGAGTGAGCGCCCAGGAGGACATGTTCCGTAGCCGTTTGGTCAACATTCTGGACCACGGTCACCCATTGTACCGGCTGAGCGGATTGATTGAGTGGGAGGTATTCG
>WRKE01000044.1 GCA_009778235.1 Pseudomonadota bacterium | reverse complement strand
TAGCAGGGCCAGGACCGCCAACCCGGCACAGCCGACAACCGCAAGCCACAAGCCAAGAAAACGCCCGCGACGGCGCGGCGGCCGCACAGCCGCTTTTTTGAGGGCATGCGAAGCGATCGCCTGCTGCCACTCTTGGGACGCGGCTGCCTTGCCCGCCAGCACCTCACGCTTGACCCGATCCTGATCAAGCGCCGGCGACCCGGCGGGCGCAGACCCCGCGGTGCCGGCATCATGTGCCGGGGGCCGGGAGAACAATGCCTCCGCCCCGGCCAGGGCCGCCCGCTCTTCGGGCAGACCAGGCACATCAGCCGCCAACTGTTCAAGGGCGCGGTACAACCTTCCCGCCTCTTCCCGCCGTCCTTCGGCGGCGGCGGCCTTGGCCTGATGGCGCAACCGTTCCACTTCGGCCAGCCGCCGGCTCACTTCCTGTTCCAACGCCTGCCGTTCCCCGGCATCGAGCTCGTCTTCGAATTGACGCAGCAGAAACCGGGCCTCGAGCACCCGCCGCTCCTTGAGCCTCGCCCGGATACGGGCAGCGGGATGAGCTAGATGTTCCGGGGAAAACTCCGCATCACCAGGCATTGTTGCCCACCAGTCAGAAGAGCATCTTGAGAATCGCGTACATGACCAGCCCCGCACCTACGGAGCCATACAACAGCAGTCAGGGAGAACAGCCGCCAGACGCGCGTTTGTGCAAAAGGAACAAGGCGGCGATTCCGGCCAGGGTGGCCGTCCCGACCATAAGCAACTCTGTCATTACTTTATATGGCCGCCTCCCGGTTCAGCAAGCGATGTTTGATATTGGCGTTGCGGATCGAGCCTCAGTCTTCTATCCGGCCCGTGGCGCGGACTGGATCAATCCGCCGGCCCTGATGGAATTCGCCGGGGAAGACCTCATCTGCTCAACGTCCTCGAAGGACTCGAATTCATTCAGGTTTGCTTCCCAGCGGTCCAACCTGTCTCGCCATCATCAGCACATCTACCTGCGCAACCTTTCAGCGATCCACCTCCTTTTTGGATTTATTGGTTTGCTGCGTGGTCCTGCCACGTAACCTGTCTGATATATCCAGTCATGAACCAAAAGCGCCCAGACCGTCCGGGGCTTCCAGGCAGTGAGCTTCCATTCAATCCCGGCAATCTCCTGGCCGGGAAAAGCGCTAGCCCCGAATCTTGGCGTCCTTTTTCTTGCGCAACCGGATGGCCTTGGGCGTGATCTCCACCAGCTCATCGTCGTTGATATAGGATATGCAATCCTCCAGACTCATGTCAATCGGCGGGGTGAGGATGACCGCTTCGTCGGAGCCCGAGGCCCGGACGTTGGTCAGCTTCTTGCCCTTGGCCGGATTGACGATCAGATCGGCCGGCCGGCAGTGCTCGCCGATGATCATGCCAGGGTAGACATCGATCCCGGGGCCAAGGAAGAGCTTGCCGCGCTCCTGGAGGTTGAACAGGGCATAGGCCACGGTGGTGCACGGTTCTTTGACGATCATCACCCCGTTGCCCCGGTTCTGGAGTTCGCCGGCATAGGGCCCCCATTCGGCGAAGATGTAGTTCATCACCCCCATGCCCCGGGTATCGGTCATGAACACCGAACGGTAGCCCAACAGCCCGCGGGTCGGCACCTTGAACTTCATCCGGGTCATCTCCCTCTCCACCTGCATGTCGAGCAGCACCCCCTTCAATTTTCCCAGCTTTTCGATCACCACGCCCTGGAATTGCTCGTCCACGTCCACCGACAATTCTTCGTAGGGTTCAAGCAGTTGGCCATCGGCCTCGCGCATGATCACCTGCGGTCTGGTTACCTGAAACTCATAATCTTCCCGGCGCATTTTTTCAATGAGAATGGAAAGATGGAGTTCACCCCGGCCGGAAACCCGGTAACCGATGCCCTCGGTGAGCGGCTCGACCTGCAGGGCCACGTCGGCTAGGGTTTCGCGGGCGAGCCGTTCCTCAAGATGGCGCGAGGTGACATATTTGCCGTCCTGACCGACAAAAGGCGAATCGTTGGGGATGAAGTTCATGGAGATGGTCGGCGGATCGATCTCGATCAGCGGCAGAGGCCGGGGATCGGCCGGGTCGGTGAAGGTGACGCCCACGGTCACGTCTTCCATGCCGGCCACCACCACGATGTCGCCCGCCGAGGCGCTGTCCACCGGTACCTTCAGGCTGCCGTTGAAGCCGAAAATCTTGTTGATCCGCGCCGAGGTGATCGTCCCGTCGCGCCGGGCCACAGCCAGCGGAGTGCGCAGATCGAGCCGGCCGTTGACCAGCTTGCCGATTCCCAACCGGCCGAGGTAGGGGGAATAATCGATGGTGTTGATCTGGAGCTGCAGCGGCGCCTCGGCGCTGCCCGACGGCGGTGGCACGTGCTTGACGATCATCTCGGACACCGCCTGCATGCCGGTCTCAGGCGTTACCGGCGCATCCGGTTCAGCCAGGGCATACCCGGCCTTGGCCGAGGCGTAGACCACCGGAAAATCAAGGACATGATCCGGGGCATCAAGGCGGTCCAACAGGCCGAAGACCTGGTCCACCGCCCAGTCGCATCGGGCCGCCGGCTTATCGATCTTATTGATCACCACCAGGATGGGCAAGCCCGCGGCCAGGGCCTTTTTCACCACGAAGAAGGTCTGGGGCATCGGTCCTTCCTGGGCATCGACCAACAGCACCGCCCCGTCGGCCATGCGCAGCACCCGCTCCACCTGGCCGCCGAAATCGGCATGGCCCGGGGTGTCGATGATGTTGATCTGGTAGTCGCCATACATGTAGGACCCGTTCTTCGAGGCAATGGTGATGCCGCGCTCGCGTTCGAGGTCCATGGAATCCATCAGCCGCTCCGCCACCTGTTGGTTGTCGCGGAACATGCCGCTTTGGCGAAACAGCTGATCGACCAGGGTGGTCTTGCCATGATCGACATGGGCGATAATGGCGACATTACGAATAAACTTCTGCTCCATACTGATCCTGCCCCTTGGGGGCGTTTGTGATGCTCGATGATTGTTCCGGACAACCGGAAGGCAACTGATAGCGGACGGCAACCGGCATGATATCCGCAAGGAGAAAACGGACCGGCACCAAAACAAAAAGAAAATTTATATACCGGAAGAAGGACAAGAAGACAAGGAGATTGACGCGGGGGCCGGTCGGCGGAATAAAAAAAACGAAGATGTTGTGCGGACAGGGGCCGCCTCTCCCCAAACCGTTGCCGGGCAAGGGCTACGCCATATTTAGGCAATATT
>WRKE01000043.1 GCA_009778235.1 Pseudomonadota bacterium | reverse complement strand
CCTTCTGCACCCGGACCAAGTCCAGGGTGCGTTGGGCATAGGCGATGCTGGCGCGGCCAAGCTCGATCCGTTGGTTGAGATAGCCGATCTGCCAGTAGAGCAGGGCGGTGGTGCCGGTCAGGGCCAGGGCCGTGTTGGCGAGGTCGTCTTGAGTGGCCTGGGCCAGCCAATGGGCGGCATCGGAGCTGCTGGCCAATTCGCCCCAAAGATCGACTGTGTAGCTGGAAAAGACAGAGGTGGTGAAGGTGTCGGCTTCCCGGTCGTGCCGCAGGTTTTTACTGTGGCTGGCGCCGGCTTTCATCCCCAGGCTCGGCAGCCGGTCACTGTCCGTTTGTTCGGCTTGCAATTGCGCCCGGCGGACCCGCAGGGCCGCAGCCGCCAGATCGTTGTTGCGCTCCAGGGCTTCGTCGATCAGGCCGTCGAGGTTGGGGTCAGCAAATGGTGTCCACCACCGGTCTTCCGTGGCCTGAGCCTTGCTGTTGCCATGGGTCCACTGTGGCGGCAGTTCGACATCGGGGCGGTGGTAGGGCGTCCTTGTCAGGTCGGCGCAGCCAGAGAGCAAAAGTGCTAAAAATAAGGTGGAGAAAAATATTGGTCGCATATGATTATTCCCTGGTCAGGGCCACCACCGGATCCAGGCGGGCGGCTTTGCGGGCGGGAAGAAAGCCGAACAGGATGCCGATACAGGAAGAGCAGAGAAAGGCGCTGACCATGGAGGCTGTGGAATAGATCAGCTTGAAATCGCTGCCGGAAAAGGCAACCACCACGCCCAGGCCGAGCGCCAGAGCCACCCCCAGCATGCCACCCAGCAGGCAGACCAGCACCGCCTCGATGAGGAATTGCTGCAAGATGTCGCTTTGCCGCGCCCCGACCGCCATGCGGACCCCGATTTCCTGCGTCCGTTCCGTGACCGAGACCAGCATGATGTTCATTACCCCGATGCCGCCGACCAACAGCGAGATCAGGGCGATCGACGAGATCAGCAAGGTCATGGTTTGGGTCGTCTTTTCTATGGTTTGGCGGATGGCGTCCAGATTGGAGACAAAAATATCCTTGGCGCCGTGGCGTTGGGTCAACAGCTTGACCACGCTCTGCTCGGCCACGGTGGTGGGCACGCTTTCGGCTACCCGGACGGTGATGCTGCGCAGGTACTGCTGGCCGATCAGCCGATTCATGGCCGTGGTGTAGGGCGTCCACACGTTGAGGCTTTCGGTGTCGCCGATGGCGGCATCCAGTTTCTTGGTCACCCCGATCACCCTGCAGGGCACATTGTCCAGCATGATTACCTCGCCGATCACCCTGTCCGGAAAATCCTTGAACAGCGACCTCTGGGTATTTTGATCGATGACCACGTACTGGGCGTTGCTGCGAACCGCCTCCAGGTCGAACAGCCGACCTTCAGCCAGTTCCATGCCGCGCACCCGGAAAAAGTGCTCGCCCACGCCGTTGACCTGGGCGGTGACGCTGATGTTCCGGTAGAGCAGGGTGACCGACTTGGTGACCACCGGCGTCACTGTATCGACGTAGGGTTGCTGGGCCAGGGCATCGGCATCCCGGGGAATGAGGGTGCGGACCTTGCCGGAACGCATGTCGCCCCAATCCTTGCCAGGATAAACATTGATGGTGTTCGTTCCCATGGCGCTGATATCCTTGAGGATCCGCTGACGTGATCCCTCGCCCAGGGCCACCACCGAAACCACCGAGGCAATGCCGATGATGATGCCGAGCATGGTCAGCAGGGTGCGCAGCCGGTGCGAGGCCATGGCGGTCAAGGCCATGCGGAAGGCCTCTGCAAACCGGTCCCAGTAGGCGCGCCAGGGATGGGCAGGGGAGGGGGCGGTGGCCGGGCGCTGGGGTACGGCTGCCGATTGATCCCTTGTTTTTCGATCGGCAACGATTCGGCCGTCACTGATTTCGATGATCCGGTCGGCGTATTGCGCCACCTGCAGGTTATGGGTGACGATGATCACGGTGTGACCGTCGCGGTTGAGTTCCTTGAGGATGTTCATGACCTCAAGGCCACTGGCGGTGTCCAGGGCACCGGTGGGCTCGTCGGCCAGGATGACGGCGCCGCCGTTCATCAGGGCGCGGGCGATTGAGACCCGTTGCTGCTGGCCGCCGGAGAGCTGTCCGGGCATATGGCCAAGCCGTTCGGCCATGCCCAGCCGGGACAGGAGCGTCAGGGCGCGGGTCTGCCGGTTTTTGGCGGTCATGCCGGCGTAAATGGCCGGCATCTCGACATTGGCCAGGGCGGTCATGCTGGTCAGCAGATGGTAGCGCTGGAAGATGAAGCCGAAGTGCTCGCGGCGGAGATAGGCCAGCGCATCCGGGACAAGTTCGCCTGTCGGCTGGCCGCTGATCCGGTAGGTGCCCCGGCTTGGCCTGTCCAGGCAACCGATGATGTTCATCAGGGTCGATTTGCCCGAACCGGACGTGCCGACAATGGCCACCATCTCCCCGGTCTTGATGACCAGGTCGATCTGGTCGAGCACGGTCAGGGGTTGGTCACCGGCCTGGTAATCACGGCTGACACCCCGCAACTCGATCAGCGGCGCCTCCATCAGAGCATCCTTGGCATCATCCGCCGCTGCTGCATCCCAGGAGCGGAGCCGGCCGCTACCTGCTCGCCGATGACCACCCGCTGCCCCTCGTTCAGGCCCTCAATCACTTCGGCCTGGACATTGGTGTTTAGCCCGATTTTTATCCACCGTTCCTCGGTTTTCCCCGGCGCTGTTTCCACCCGGACGTTATAGCGGCCATCCCTGTTCCGGTCGCCCAGGGCCGCGGAGGGAATCACCAGCACATCGGCGGCATCGGCCAGGACGATGTTGACCTGGGTGGTCATGGAAATGCGCAGCTTGCCGTCGGGATTAGGGACGTCGAGGATACCGATGTAATAGATGGCCGTGCTGGTGGTCGTGGTGGAGGTGGTGGCCGTGGTTTCCTTGGCGATGGATTCCGGCGCTGGCTCAATGGCTTTGACCACCGCCGGGTAGCGGTTGTCCGGTTCGCCTAAAATGGTGAAGGTGACCTTCTGTCCCGGCTTGACCCGGATGACGTCGGCCTCGGAGATCTCGACCCGGATGGTCATCCGGTTGAGTTGAGCGACCTTGATGATGGTCGGGGCCGTCTGGTTGGCGTTGACGGTCTGGCCTTCCTTGGTGACAATGGCCACGACCACGCCGTCGATGGGTGAGCTGATTTTGGTGTACCCCAGGTCGATCTGGGCGGTATCGAC
>WRKE01000042.1 GCA_009778235.1 Pseudomonadota bacterium | reverse complement strand
CGGGTGCTGGCGGCCTGGATCCGGGAGGGCAGAATTGATTTCGGCAGGTTGGACGAGCCGCTGCAGGAGACGGTCCTGAAGCGGCTGGTTGTCGATCAGGCGCAATCCGCGCTGGCCCAGCCGGTGGAATTGTCAACCGCGGCCAATGTGCGGGATTCGGTTGCCAAAAACCAGGCCCTGCTGCAGAGCCGCTACAGCTTGGCCCGCTATGGCGAGGCCCTGGAGGCGATATATCAGCGGGTGGCCGCATCCGAGGTCGGCTCGGTCGACCATTTGGACGGTGAGATCCTGCTGGATCGGTTCCTGGCGCCGGAACGTTTATCCCTGCTTCGGGTGGATTGAGCGGAACTGCGGATTACAACCGCTGCAGACACATCACGGTGAAAATGGTGTAGAAGAGCAGCCAGCAGCCGATGGCCAACAGGGTGCCAGCCCTGGCCCGGCCGGCAACCGGCAGCCAGAAGAGCATCAGCAGCGGCAGCAGGGGGATCAGCACCCCGGCGACAAAGGGCGGCAGAAAGCGGAGCAACTCCTGCAGGCCTAAGAAAAACCAGGGGCCGGCGATGAACAGCAGGCCGAACCGGTTCGGTTCCATCGCCACCGGCACGGCGATCGCTGCGAGCATGATCACCAGGACCAATACCAGGTGCGAGCGCCAGCGGGCGGTGTAGCGGCGGAGATGGGGCCAGGCGGCCATGAAGCCCAGAACCACCAGGCCGATTACATGGTGGACGTAGACCTTGCGCAGGCCACTGCCGGACAGATCAAACAGGAGATCGTTCAGTTGCCGGCCGATCAGGGGTACGGACAGGCAGAGGTGTTCGGCAATGGCCCCCGCCGCCTCCCCGGTGGCATCCCCCCTGAGCACATAGCCGGTGAACAGCAGCAGCAGTCCGCAGGGAAGGGCGGCGCAGAGTCGAATCCAGGGACCGCGCGGGAAGGTTTCCTCGTTTTTCCACAGCGCCACAGCGACATGGGCCATGAGGAGAAGAAAAAAGGCCTGGCTTGAATAGTAGTGCAAACCCCGCCAGAAGGAGCCGTACGGCACCACCAGTTCGATGGCGCCGGTCGAATAGAAAGGGGCCCCAGGTTCGTACTGCAGAGCCACCACCACGCCCGAACCAATCGACAGCAAGAGGCTGATCAGCGAGCCGCCTCCCCATCGGTACGTAAGCAGCCAGCGTCCCATCCCGACCGCGTATTGTCTGAGCGGCTTTTCCGACATCAGAGGTGCACCACATAGGCGGTCACTCGTCCCTCGCCGTCTTTTTTCTCGGTGACCTGGTATTGGGTCAAATCTTTTTCCGCTGGTCCGGCAATCCGCCTGCCCTCGGTGGTGAAACGGCTGTGGTGGCAGGGGCACTCGAGGTATTGCTTGTCTGCCTGGTAATTGAGGCGGCAGCCGAGGTGGGTGCAGATCCGGGAGACGGCCGTTGTTCCTTGCGGGTTGGCAAAGAGAAGAAAGTCGTGGTCGGCGTGGACGCCGCTGGTCGGCAGGGGCGCCGGCACTTCCACCAGCCGGGGCTTGGGAGGAATCCGGTGGCCGCTGAAGCGGATTAAGGGATAGAGCATGAGGGCCGCCCCCGCCGCTGCCGACCATCGCAGCCAGCGCCAGAGCACCTCGCGCCGGTTTATGGTGGGACCTGCGGAGCCAGTGGCGCCGCGAACCGGGGTTTCCATCAGGTGAATTTTTCTCGCAAGGCTCTTTCCACGTGCTTGGGAACCAGTCCGGTGATCTTGCCCTGGCGCTGGGCCGTGTCCTTGATCCCGCTTGAGCTGATGAAGAACCAGCGGAAACCGGTCATGAGGAAGACCGTATCCACCGAGCGTTCCAGCCGCCTGTTCATCAGCGCCATCTGGAACTCGTATTCGAAATCGGAGACCATCCTGAGGCCGCGGATGATGGTCTGGGCGCCGTGGCGCAAGGCGAAATCGACAATCAGCCCGTCGGTGTGGCCGACCGAAACCTGATCGGAGTCGGGAAAACATTGGCGAATCATGTCCATGCGTTGTTCCAGCGGGAAACACGGTATCTTTTGCGCATTGACCGCAATGGTGACGATGATCCGGTCAAAGAGGCTCAAGCCCCGTTCGATAATGTTGACGTGACCGTTGGTGATTGGGTCAAAGGTTCCCGGATACAGGGCGATCCGGAGCGGTTTGTCTCCCACTTTGGCAAGGGATGGCGTCAGGTTGTCATTCATGGGTGACATGCGGTTGGGTGGGGGCGTAGAACCATAAGCCGGTTTCTCCATAACGGCGATGGTCGGTGAGGGCGAGGGAGGCGACCGATTCGGGAAGCGCTGCGCCGCGGTGCTCCTCCACAACAATCAGGCTGTTTTCCGCCAGAATATCCGCTCTTTCTACCATTGCCAGAACCGGTCGCGCCATATTTTTCTGGTACGGCGGGTCCATGATCACCAGATCGAAACGGCCGGCTACGGCTGCGGCTGCCTGTAACGGCTGCGGATGCGGGTTGGTGGCCAGGTTAAGGGCGACAAAGGCGGCGGAGGGCCTGATGATGCAGGCGCGCAGATTGGCCTCGATCAACCTGCCCACGGCCGGTGACTGGTCGACGAACAGCACCGAGGCTGCCCCCCGGCTCAAGCCCTCGATGCCGATGGCGCCGGTGCCGGCAAAAAGATCGAGCACCCTGCTGCCCACAATCCGAGGGCCGATGATGTTAAACAGCGCTTCTCGCACCCGGTCACTGGTGGGGCGGATTTCGCTTGCACGGGGCGAGGTCAGTTTGCGGCCCCGGGCGCTGCCGCCGGTGATGCGCACAAAATTCTCCTTGAAACAGGAGGTTAGTCCAGCGGGGCTTCCTGTTCGACCGGTTTCGGCCGCTTGCGGCGCACCCGGCCCTTGACGGCCAGTACCAGCCCGGAAAGGATGTAGAGGGCCAGGGCGGCAAACAGGGTGATGGGCGGCTCGGTGGCCAGCAGGATGAGCAGGAGGATCAGGCCGATGATCAACTGGAACCGTTTCTCCCTGGAGATGTCCATGTGCTTGAAGCTCAGATACCGGTGGGTGGAAACCATGAGGTAGGAGAGCAGGTAGACCATCAGCAGCAGGGCGATATGCTGGACCGTGGAGTTGGTTTTGAAGACATGGATGCTGAACATCACCGTGGTGGCGATCATGCCGGCCGCGGCCGGGCAGGGCAGGCCGGTGAAGTCGTGGCTCGGGCTGGCCACGGTCT
>WRKE01000041.1 GCA_009778235.1 Pseudomonadota bacterium | reverse complement strand
TCACGGGCCGTGGTCACATCGGGTTCCTGGCCTTCAGAGGGGGGCAGGCCATGCACCGAATGGAATTTGGTGTTCTTCATCCCTAATTCCTGGGCCTTCTGGTTCATGAGGGCCACAAATCCCTCCTTGGAACCGGCGACATGAGTGGCCAGGGCAACGGCGGCATCATTGGCGGACTGCACCATCAGGGCATAGAGCAAATCCTCCACCGTAAACTGTTCCCTGGGATCCAGGTACACCTGGGAACCGCCGGTCTTGGCCGCTTCCACCGTCACCTGCACCATCTCGTCCAGCCTTAAGCTCCCTTGTTCAATGCGCTGCAGGATCACGTAGAGATCCATCAGCTTGAGCATGCTGGCTGGATACAGCTTGGCGTCGGCATTGGCTTCGAACAGGACCTTGCCGCTATCGGCCTCGATCAGCAGGGCAGAGGCATAGGGTTCCTGGGCAAGGGTTTTCACCTGGGCCCGCGCCGCGGCCAGGGCACAGGGGGCCATCAGCAGCACCAGCAGGATTGAGAGCACACCACGTTTCATCATTCTTCACAATTTTTGAGTTTTTTTGGGTCACATGCGTGTTGCCGCAGTGCTTTGGCAAACTGGTGACTGCTTACCACAAAGCATTTGCCGGCACCAGAGAAACCATGTGCGGCGCCCGGCTGTTTTTGCCCTATGCGGCCGATCAATTCCTCGCACAAAATCTTGCTTTCCCAAGTTTGCGAGTTTATAAGAGTAGAGCATCAATCGGCGCCCCACTCCGGAGCGATTAATTGATCGCCCGGCCGCATTTTTTCCGGGCAATATCTTGCTTGCAAGAGCTTGCCAAGGCCCATTACCCTTTTTGCTTCCCAGGTAAGATTAACCATATTGTTCAGGAGTGCCCATGTTCAAAATCATCCACAAAGAGGAACTGGTTCCATCTTCGGTGATTCTTCACGAAATCGAAGCTCCCAGGGTGGCACGCAAGGCGAAACCGGGTCAATTCATCATCTTGAAGGCCACGGAGAGCGGGGAGCGCATCCCCCTGACCATGGCGGACACCAATCCGGAAGCCGGCACGGTTACGGTGATCTTCATGGTGGTCGGCAAATCCACCGCCATTTTCGCCACTCTCAAAGAGGGCGACGCCTACATGGACCTCATCGGCCCCCTCGGCCGTCCGACCGACATTGAACAGGTCGGCCATGTGGTCTGCGTGGGCGGCGGCACCGGGATCGCCGTGCTCCATCCTATCACCCGGGCGATGAAGAAGGCGGGGAACCGGGTCACCACCATTCTCGGCGCCCGCAGCGAGAATTTTTTGATTCTCAAGGACCAGATGGCCGCCCTGTCCGACACCCTGATCGCCATGAGCGACGATGGCTCGACCGGCCGCAAAGGGTTCGTCACCGATGCCCTGAAGGAGATCATGGCCTCCGACCGGCCGAACCTGGTGGTGGCCATCGGCCCGGTCCCCATGATGCGGGCCGTCAGCGAACTGACCCGCTCCGAGAGCATCCACACCCTGGTGAGCCTGAACCCGGTCATGGTTGACGGCACTGGCATGTGCGGCGGCTGTCGCGTCACCGTGGGAGGCGAGGTCAAATTCGCCTGTGTCGACGGTCCGGAATTTGACGGCCACAAAGTCGACTTCAATGGTCTTGCCCAGCGGCTCAACGCCTACAAGGCTGCGGAAACAAAGGCCATGGAAGAGCATCGCTGCCACATGGAAGCGCAAATGAAACAACTGGAAAAGCAGCAGGCATAAGGCCAGCGGAGAATCGGATCATGCAGGAAACGCAAAAAACACCCAAAGATCGTCATTCCATGCCCGAACAACCGGCCGAGGTGCGCCGCCACAATTTCCTGGAAGTGCCCCTCGGCTACACGGAAGAGATGGCCACTGCCGAGGCATCCCGTTGTATTCAGTGCAAAATCCCCAAATGTATGGAAGGCTGCCCAGTGGCCGTGCCCATTCCCCGGTTCATCAAGTCCATTGTTCAGGGCCAGTTTGCCGAAGGCATCCGGATCATCTGGGAAAAAAACGGCCTGCCCGCGGTGTGCGGTCGAGTTTGCCCCCAGGAGAACCAATGCGAGGGCCTGTGCGTGCTCGGCAAGAAGGGGAAGCCCGTGGCCATCGGCAACCTGGAGCGTTTTCTCGCCGACTGGGAGCGGGCCCATGGCGACGGCTCCCTGCCGGCCACCCAGCCGCCCACCGGCAAACGGGTGGCAGTGGTGGGGAGCGGCCCTTCCGGCCTGACCGTGGCCGGCGACCTGGTACTCAAGGGCCATGCGGTCACCCTGTTCGAGGCCTTCCACAAGCCCGGCGGCGTGCTGGTGTACGGCATTCCTGAATTTCGTCTGCCCAAGGCCATTGTCGAGGCCGAGGTCAACGCCCTGGAAAAACTTGGGGTGGAGATCATCTCCAATACCGTGGTCGGGCGGGCAGTGGATGTGAGCGAGCTTTTGGGCGAAGGCTTTGATGCAGTCTTCGTCGGAGTCGGCGCTGGCCTGCCCCGCTTTTTGAACGTACCCGGCGAAAATCTGATCGGGGTCTATTCCGCCAACGAATATCTGACCAGGGCCAACCTGATGAAGGCCTATGATCCCCTCTACGACACCCCGCTGGTGCCGGGGCGGAACGTGGTGGTGGTGGGCGGAGGCAACGTGGCCATGGACTCGGCCCGCACCGCGCTCCGCATGGGGGCGGAATCGGTGAAGATCGTCTATCGCCGTTCCCGCGACGAGATGCCGGCCCGGGCAGAAGAAACCCACCATGCCGAACAGGAGGGCGTGGAATTCCTGCTGCTCTCCAACCCGCTCCACTTCGACGGCAACAGCGAAGGCCGCCTGACCTCGGTCACCTGCGAACGGATGACCCTGGGCGAACCGGATGCCTCGGGCCGCCGCCGACCAGTGCCGCTTGCCGGCTCTGATTTCACCATGGACTGCGACCTGGCCATCATTGCCGCCGGTTCCGGGGCCAATCCCCTGCTGACCAGTTCCGAGCCGGCGATCAAGCTCAATCGGCGCGGCAATATCGAAGCTGATGCGGCCACCGGCAAGACCTTCATGCGCGGCGTCTGGGCCGGCGGTGATATCGTCACCGGCGCGGCCACGGTCATTCTGGCCATGGGTGCGGGGCGCAAGGCCGCGGACTCCATCCACGACTACCTGATGCGCGGCTGGTAAGAGGCAAGTATCATATAAAGCAAAAAAG
>WRKE01000040.1 GCA_009778235.1 Pseudomonadota bacterium | reverse complement strand
CACTGCCCGCTGCAAACTCCAGGTCTTTGTCTTGAGCGCGGTCTACGCGGCCGTGGCTGGGGTGCTGCTTACCCATTTCAACGGCGGCATCGGCCCGGGCGAGGCCTCGGTGATGAAATCGGTGCGCTATGTCGCCCTGGTAGCGGTCGGCGGCATGACCAATCTCTGGGGTACCCTGATCATGGGCGTGGGCCTGACCTTCCTCTCCCTGCGCGGGGTTTTCGGTGCGCTCGACGACATGGTCTTCGGGGTGATCCTGATCGCGGTCATGCTCTTTGCCCCCCAGGGCCTCCTGGGACTGCGCCTGAAGGAGCTGGCCCGCCGGCTGGGCCGGAGAGGGCGATCATGAGCAATGGCAACGGTCAGGCCATGGACCACGGCCGCGAACCCCTGCTGTCCTTAAGCGGCGTGCATAAGCGGTTCGGCGGCCTGCACGCGGTCAACGACATCAACTTTGCGGTGGCGCCGGGCAGCATCAAGGCGATCATCGGACCCAACGGCGCCGGCAAGACCACCTTGTTCAACCTGATCGCCGGCAACCTGCCGGTTACCGCCGGCACCATCACCTTTCAAAATCAGAAAATCCAGGGGAAGAAGCCCCATCAGATCGCCCGGCTGGGCATGGCGCGAACCTTCCAGAACATCAAGCTCTTTCATGGCATGACCGCCTTGGAGTGCGTCATGGTCGGCCGGCATGTGCAAAGCCGCGGCGGATTTTTCGCCGGCCTGTTCAACCTGCCTTTTACCCGGAAGGAGGAGCGGGCCATCCGGGCGCGGGCCATGGAGCTGCTCGATTTTCTCCAGATCGCCGACCTGGCCCAGGTCGAGGCCACCAGCCTCGCCTTTGGTCAGCAGCGGGCGGTGGAGATGGCCAGGGCCCTGGCCACCGAACCGAAGCTGCTCCTGTTGGACGAGCCCGCCGCCGGGCTGAACATCTACGAGACCGCCGAGGTGGCCCGGCTGATCACCAGCATCAGGGACATGGGGGTCACCGTGCTGCTGGTCGAGCACGACATGTCGCTGGTCATGGATATTTCCGATGAGATCGTGGTCTTGAGTTTCGGCGCTAAACTGGCTGAAGACACCCCGGCCAGGATCCAGCAAAACGCCGAGGTGATCAAAATTTACCTGGGAGAAGACGATGCCAGCTGACCAGCGCCACCCAGCCCCTTGTTCCCCCTGGGAGTCGCGATGCTGAAGATTCGCAATCTCGATGCCGGCTACGGCCAGCTCCGGGTGCTGAAGAATATCTCGCTCCATGTCAAGCCGGGCGAGATCGTGACCATGATCGGCGCCAACGGGGCTGGCAAGACGACCCTGCTGCACACCATCGTTGGGCTGATCCGGCCGATGCGCGGCGAGGTGAGGTTTCTTGGCCAGGCCACCGGCCAGACCACCGTGGAGCGGCTCGTGGCCTCAGGCTGCGCCTTGGTGCCGGAGGGCCGTCAGGTCTTTGCCCCGATGACGGTGGAGGAGAACCTGCTGCTGGGCGGCTTTATTCTTCAGAAGGAACAGGGTCGGGTCGAGGTGCTCAAGGAGCTGGAACGCCAGTATGAACTGTTTCCCATCCTGCGCGAACGGCGGCGGCAGTTGGCCGGGACCTTGTCCGGTGGCGAGCAGCAGATGCTGGCCATGGGCCGGGCCCTGATGGCCAGGCCGAAATTGGTGATGATGGACGAACCGTCCACCGGATTGGCGCCGCTGATTGTCCGCGACATCTTCCAGATCATCTGCCGGCTCCGCGCCCAGGGCAACACGGTACTGTTGATCGAGCAAAACGCCAAGGCGGCCCTGGGAATCGCCGACCGTGGCTATGTGCTTGAGGTGGGTAAGGTCATCCTCCAGGGGCCTGCCGCCGATCTGCTGGCCAACGCCGATGTGCAGCGGGCCTACCTGGGGCGGGAAAAGATAGCGTAATTACAGGATGGCACCATCCTGGCAGACGAATCGATAAAAAATAAAAAAGACCAATGTACTGGGAACCGGAACGAGAATGCATGGCCAGCGAGGATCTGGAGCAACTCCAGTTGGAGCGGCTGCAGTCCACGCTCTATCGAGTGGGAACCCATGTTCCCTTTTACAAGAAAAAATTCGATCAGCTCAAATTCAACTACGACGACATCCGTTCTCTGGACGACCTCAGGCGGCTGCCGTTTACGGAAAAACAGGACCTCCGGGACAACTATCCCTACGGCCTGTTCGCCGTGCCCTTGCGCGACGTGGTCCGGATGCATTCGTCGTCCGGAACCACGGGCCAGGCCACGGTGGTCGGCTACACCCGCAACGACATCAAGACCTGGTCGAATTTGGTGGCCAGGGTGATTACCGCCACCGGCGTCACCAAGCACGATGTCATCCAGATCGCCTTTGGCTACGGTCTGTTCACCGGCGGTTTTGGTCTCCATTACGGCGCCGAGTTGATCGGGGCCTCGGTCATTCCCATTTCCGCGGGCAACACCAAACGCCAGATCCAGATCATGCAGGATTTCAAGACCACGGCCCTGGTCGGCACCCCTTCCTATTCCCTGATCCTGGCCAATACCATGATGGAGATGGGGATCAATCCCAACGGGCTGTCCTTAAGGGTTGGGCTGTTTGGCGGTGAGCCCTGGTCCGAGGCCATGCGCGAGGAAATCCAGCAGAAACTGGGCATCCTCCCCACCGACAACTACGGCTTGTCGGAAGTCATGGGTCCGGGGGTTTCCGGCGAGTGCCAGTTCTGCAACGGCCTGCACATCAACGAGGATCATTTCCTGCTCGAGGTGCTTGACCCCGTCACCTTGGAGCCGGTGCCCGAAGGTGAAATCGGCGAGTTGGTGATCACCACCCTGACCAAGGAGGCCTTTCCCATGGTCCGCTACCGGACCAGGGACCTGACCCGGTTCATTCCCGGGCCGCCCTGCCCTTGCGGCCGGACCCAGAAACGGATGCAGCGGGTGATGGGTCGGACCGATGACATGCTGATCGTCAAGGGCATCAATGTGTTCCCCATCCAGATCGAGAAGGTTTTGTTCGAGATCAAAGGGCTCGAACCCCATTACCAGATCGTGGTCGAACGGGAAAGCCATGTCGACAAGATCACCGTGATGGTGGAGGTGATGGAGTCCATCTTTTTTGACCAGATGAAGAAGCAGCGCGAGGTGGTCGAGCGGATCAAGGGCCGGCTGGCCTCGGAACTCGGGATCGGGGTGGA
>WRKE01000039.1 GCA_009778235.1 Pseudomonadota bacterium | reverse complement strand
TGCTGCGCCGCGGGGGCCGTGGTCGGGGTCGGCCTGCTCGGTGAGCCGCCTGCTGTCGTGAAACAGGGCGAACAATGCAACCACCTGCCGGTCAGCCCCGGTCTCGGCGGCCAGCCGCAGGCCGTTGTCATACACCCTGGCCCAGTGGGAAAGCCCGTGCAGACCACGGGGGTTGGTGGCCATCTGGCCGATGATCAGCGCAAGCAGCTCTTTGGTCATGGTCATCCTCTCCATCGTATTGCGGAAAAACTTGGACACCCCGGATTTCGAGTTGAGATCACAGGGTTAAGCCTACCGCCTGCCCATCGGCAGACGCCGGGAGAGCCTGCTCCTCAAGGGGTTGCGCCTCGGCCGGAAGTTCGACGATGAAGACCGTGCCAGGCCCGGACGAGCCGTCAATCACCGCGGCATCGCCCAGATATTCCGCCGGTACAGGGCTCTGAGCAATGATGGTCCCGCCGTGCTCCTTGATGATCCCGAAGGACACCGACAATCCCAGGCCAGTGCCCTTACCCACCTGTTTGGTGGTGAAAAAGGGATCGAAGATCTTGCTGAGATGCTCCGGGGAGACTCCCTGGCCGGTGTCGGCCACGCTGATCTCGACCAGGCCGGGCATGCCTCGGCGGCTTCGCACCACGACAGTGCCATTCTGGCCGATGGCATCGGCGCCGTTGTTCAGCAGGTTCAGCCAAACCTGCTTGAGCCGCTCCTTGTCGCCGGACAGGGAGAAAACAGTGGGGTCGTATTGCTGGATGATCTTGATGTCTTTGAGGAAAAAGGCATGTTCCACCAAGTGCACCACCTCCCTTAAGGATTCGTTCAAATCCACTGCCTGGCGCACCGATTGAGAGTGGCGGGAAAAGCCGAGCAGGTCGGCGACGATCTTCCGACAAATCTTGGCCTGTTTTTCCACTACCTGAAGATTTTCCAGGGATTCCTGATCGGTGATGTCATCCATCAGCAGTTGAGCGTAGCCCAAAATGATGTTCAAGGGGGTATTGATTTCATGGGCCACGCCGCCGGCAAGCCGTCCCAGATCTTCCATTTTCTGCGCCTGGATGAGTTGCTCCTGCATCTTTTTCAGCATGGAGATATCCCTGGCGGTCAACAGCAGGCCAATGATGCTGCCGTCCTGATCATAGATCGGCGCCTTGATGATATGGAACCACTGTCGACCCTCTGGTCGCACGAAGGTGATTTCCTTGGCCAGAGTGCGGCCGGTGAGCAGAATCTGCCTGTCCTCGTGGCAATTGAGCTCAGCCTGCCGCTTGGAGAAGACATCGAAGTCGGTCCTGCCGACCAGCTCCTCCTCGCGAAGGCCGAAATAATCGCAAAATGCCTTGCTGGCGAACCGGTAGTTCAACTCCTTGTCCTGGAGCGTGATGAGATCAGGGGTCACATTCATGATGGTCGTCAGCAACCCCTCTTGCCGGGCAATGGTCTTCTCCCGCTCGGTCAGGGTCTCGATATTTCTCTTGATCGTCACCGCCATGACATCAAACGCCTCGGCCAAATCCTGGATTTCGTCGCCGAAATTGCATTTGAACACCGGACAATGGTGACAGTTTTCAATCTCGAGCGGGTACTCCTTGCCCTGGCAGTTCGCACACAGGGTGCCGACCGTATACCAACAGCGCCGCCGCTGGTCGCCGTATGCCGGGCAATTGTTCTTGCCGCAGTCCATGATGTCCCAGCAATTTTTCTCCAGGGGAGCGCCGGCCTGCACGTCGAGGTTGCCCTTGACGATCTCCTCCGCCGACTCCCTGAGCCTGCCCAACCTCAAGGTCACGGTACGGGCGAACAAGAGGGCGAGCACAATGCCCAGACTGACGATGCCCAAGGTGCAGATCAGGCTGATCAGCCGCTGCTCATGGATTCGCGCCTCCATCTTGGCGCGCGAAAGCCCCAGGCGGATAGAACCCAGTTTCTTTTCGCCGAGGATGATGTCGACATTGAAATCGTACACCGCTCCCCGTTCGGTGGTGAGGAGAATCGGCTGGGGATCTTGGCTGTCCTGATTGACCTTGAGCAGGTCGGAAGGGAATCCACCGGAAAAGGTGTGGGCCAGGACGTTGCCGATGGTGTCGGTTAAAAAAATGTAGAGGACATCGCCGAACTGGTCTTGGTTCTTGTCGATGGCGTTATTCATCTGGAGGAAATCCATAACCAGCAATGGCTCTGCCAGGCGAAAGGACAAGCCGGCGGTCAAAGCCATGCCACGCTTCTTGCCCTCTTCAAGCAACGCCTTCGAGGACATGGCGGACAGAAGCAGGCCGATGCCCAAGCCGCTTACGATCAACATCAGGGCCATGCCCAAGATGATCTTGGTTCTGAATCGCAGGCCGTGCAGCCCCTTGAGCGGATGCTTACTCACCTTCTAACGTTACCTTTCTGTTCAGTGCCCTGATGGGGTCGAAATCCCGGTCATCGGAAGGGACGAAACCGATGAAGCGAGCCGCGTTCAAAATGGCCCGGTGCCGGGGGTTGTTGGCATAATCGAGTTTGAGCATGGCCGCCCTGATCTTCTCCACCGACTCTGGGGCAAGATGCGGGCTATAGGAGTACACCCATCCCGGATAGGGCTGGGAGGCGGCTACCACCTTCATCTGGCTAATGTCGATCTTGTTTTCCACCACCTTCAACGAGCCTTCGCGGATGGTGCCGAAATCGTGCAGGCCGGCATAGACGCCCAGAATCACATTTTCCTGCCGGCCGCCGGCAAAGGCCACCTCCTTGAAATCGCGCAGGGTCAAACCATGATCGACAAAAAGCCCCAAGGGCAAGAGATAGCCCCCGGCAGATGACGGGTCGACGGCCACCCAAGATTTGCCGCGGCAATCCTCCACGGAACGGATGGACTCGTTGTCCCGCCGGGCGATGATCTGGCCGCGGAATTCCGCCCGGCCATCTTCCTCGACGATCCGCGCCATAGCCTTGGCACCGTAGCGGGTGGCCATATTGACATACACAAAGGGGTTGGAAAACGAGATATCGATTTTGCCCTGGCCGAACATACTGATGTGATGGGCAAAGGTGTCCGGGAAGACCTGCCGGATGGGCAGATGGGTCTCTTCGGACAGGTAGGCCACCAGCAACTGGTGCCGCTTGAAGGACTCGGTGTGCGAATATTGGGGAAGATAGGCGTAGGTGATGGCCGGTTGCGGCGGCTTGACCGTGAGTTCCTGGCGGCT
>WRKE01000038.1 GCA_009778235.1 Pseudomonadota bacterium | reverse complement strand
CCCGGATTTCGACCGAGGAACTGGAACGGATCGACAAGAAATGGTCGATCCCGCCCCAGGTGCTGGAGCTGCCGGTGATTCCGCTTTTGGTTGGCGCCTCCATCCTGGTTCTGGTGATTGCCAGTTTGTTGTATTGGAACCGGACCCTGCGGGCGGCGGTGAAAAGGCGCACGGCTGAATTGGAGAGCAGCGAACAGGCCCTGCTGGCCAGCGAGGCCACCTGCCGCAACATCGTCCAGGCCTTGCCCATGGGTATCCATATCTACGATCTGCTGGCCGATGGCCGGCTGGTCTTGGCCGACGCCAACCCCGCCGCCGATCATCAGCTGGGGATGGAGCACGTTCGCCTGGTCGGCACGATCCTGGAGGATTGCCTGCCCGGCTTGCGCGAAACCGATCTCCCCTTAAATTTCCGCAGGGTGGCCGAACTGGGCGAGGCTTGGCCGCACGGACGGTTCGAATATGCCGATGACGCCGTTGCCGGGGTGTTCGAGCTGTACGCCTTCCAGATGTCGACCAACAGGATGGCGATCCTGTTCAACGAGATTTCCGCCCGCAAGCGGGCCGAGGAGGAGAGAAACAAACTGGAAGCGCAGTTGGTTCAGGTGCGCAAGATGGAGTCGATCGGACAACTGGCCGGCGGTGTGGCACACGATTTCAACAATATGCTGGGCGTCATCATCGGCCATTGCGAACTGGCGCTCGACGGATTGAATACGGCCTACCCGCTGTATGCCCCTCTGCAGAATATCCGCCAGGCAGCGGCCCGGTCCGCCGATCTGACCCGGCAGCTTCTGGCCTTTGCCCGCAAGCAGCCCGTTGCCCCCGAAGAACTCGATCTGAATGTCACTGTCAGCCAGACCTTGAGCATACTGCAACGGCTGGTGGGCGAAGGCATCGAACTGGTCTGGCGGCCTGGTCAGAATGTCGGCCAGGTGCGGATTGATCCCTCGCAGCTTGACCAGATCCTGGCCAACCTGCTCGCCAATGCGCGGGATGCCATTGGCGATACCGGCACGGTTACCATCAAGACCGCGATGGTGACCCTGGATGCACGGTGCTGTACCGGACAGGCCGACCGGGTGCCGGGGGATTACGTCCAGTTGGCGGTGAGCGACAACGGCTGTGGGATGTCCGGCGAGACGCTCTCCCGGTTGTTTGAACCTTTTTACACCACCAAAGCGCTGGGCAAGGGCACCGGGCTCGGCCTGGCAACGGTCAACGGCATCGTCAGGCAGAACAACGGATTCATCAAGGTGGACAGCGAGCTGGGTTGGGGAAGCACCTTCAAGATTTATTTGCCCCGGCTCGCGAGCCCTGAGGAGCAAAAACCGGATGCCGAATCCGTGTCGCCAGCCTCGGGCAGTGAAACCATCCTGCTGGTGGAGGACGAGTGCATGATTCTTGAGATCACGAAGGCCATGCTTCACAAGCTGGGTTACACCGTGCTGGCCGCCTCTGGACCCGAGGAGGCTATGCGTCTGGCTTCGGAGCATGGCCGCGCCATCGACCTGCTGCTGATCGATGTGGTCATGCCCGGCATGAACGGCCGCATGCTGGCCAAGAACCTGTTGGCGACCAACCCCGGGCTGAAATGTCTGTTCATGTCCGGCTATACCGCCAATGTCGTCGCCCAGTACGGGGTGCTTGATTCGGGCGTGCACTTCATCCACAAGCCGTTTGCGCTCACGGCGCTCGCCGTCAAGATCAGGGAGGCCTTGGCAGAATAGGGCGCCTGCGGATTCCCCGGTTGACGAGGGGTGGCGGCAGCCGGCTAATATCATGTTCTATTTTTAATACAAAAAATATTCTTATTTTTTGCATTAAAATTCAATATGTTCCTATCGTGACCTGCTGCATTGGCAAGAGGAAATGGTATCAGTTGCAGATAGACGATTGGCGGGTAGGCCCGGCGGTTGATCCAGCCGTTTTTTTGTTCCCCAAGCGCTCTTAACGGACAAACAGAAACGCGCATGAGAAAAACAGAACAGAAACAAGGGGGATCGTGAAGATGCAGCGAAAAAATGTCATGCATCCTATACCAATTTCCGATGCGGATATCGTTGAAGGCATGCGGGTCTTGCCAGGCTATGTCGATGTTGCGACCAGCGACTTCAAGGAATTATTTTATGCAATCTATGCATTGGGTAACAGGCGAATGATGCAAACGGTATCAGCCGCGGTCATTATGCAAAGCCCGGCGTTATGCGTGCAGGAAAGCGATTCTTTGTGTGATGTTGTTTCTTTCCTGGGAAATCATGGAATATCCGGCGCCCCGGTGGTGGATGGCGACGGTAAAGTATCGGGCGTTGTTTCCGAAAAAGATATTCTTCGTAAGGTTGGCTTGGAGGGGATGACCCGCTCAATGCAGCTTATGGGTTGCGCCGAAGATTTTTCCCCGGCAGAACTGAAGCTGCGCAGAAAGGGAGTACTTGTACGCGAAGTTATGACTCGACCCGCGGTGAGCGTTTTTGAAGAGAGTACCTTGGCCGAAGTGTTAGATATTTTCAAGAGGCAATCAATTAACAGAATACCTGTGGTAAATGGTGCAAACGTTCCCAAGGGCATTATTACCCGGAACGACATTATCGAAACTTTTTCCACCATATTCCTATGAAAGCGTATTTTGATAAGCTCAAGGGTACATCCCTGCCTCCACCGAAAGCCGGCTGGCAAGAAATTATCTGGGCGACAGTGGGGAGCGGCGTGGCCATGTCGTTGATCGGCCTGTTGCATGCCAGATATATTGCCGCGACCGGTTGGCCCTTGCTTATCGCTCCTTTTGGCGCATCCGCCGTGCTTGTTTTCGGGGCATTCAGAAGCCCCCTGGCGCAACCGAGGAATGTCATCGGCGGACATGTGATCTCGGCCCTGGTCGGCGTTACGGTGTATCAACTGATAGGCGGCGGCAATGAGGCGATAACGATCGGCCTTGCCGTGTCCCTGGCGATTGGGCTGATGCATATGACCGGTACCTTGCATCCTCCGGGTGGGGCAACCGCGTTTGTTGCCGTTGCCGGAGGCAAAAGCATCTACAGCCTGGGATATTGGTATATCCTCAACCCCTGTCTTGCCGGAAGCATACTGATGGTTTTGATCGCCCTTTGCGTCAATAACATTCCGCCCCGGCAACGTTATCCGCTGTTTTGGTAAGGG
>WRKE01000037.1 GCA_009778235.1 Pseudomonadota bacterium | reverse complement strand
TGACCCCGAGCACGAACATGTGGCTGGCCTGGCGCATGAGATTCTCAAAGGCGTCGGGGGAGAAATCAAGGGGACCCGGCGGCAGGAGCGCAAAAGATTCAATGATGACCCGGAAAAAGAAATGGTGCATGTCCAGGGAGAGAAAGACGAGCAGCACCAGGATGTTGGCGAACTGGCTCATCAGCGAAAGCTGTTGGGTGGTCTGCGGGTCAAAGATATTGGCGGCGGCAAATCCCATTTGATAGCCAATGACCGTGCCGCCGAAACTCACCGCAGCAAAGACCATCTGGGCGACCAGGCCGATGAGGATGCCGATTATCACCTCGTTAATCAACAAGATCCCGAACCAGGTGATGGAAATCGGCGCCTTTGGCATGTAGGGCGCCATGGCCGGGAACAGGAGCAGGGTGGTGATCACCGCCAGGCCGATTTTGATCCGCCCGGCTATCTGGCTGCCGGTGAAGGCGGGGATGGCCGCCAGCAGGGCCATGATCCTGGCAAAGCACAGGAGAAAGTTCGGGAGTTGCGCCAGGGAGATGAACGGCAGGTCCATTGAAGGGGGCCGCTTGCCAATCCTAGCGGCCGCCGATGGTGGCGATCTGGAGGATGATGCCCGAAGTGAAGGTCACCAGCATTTCCATGATCCAGGGGCCGAAGATCAACATGGTGATGAAGACCGCGACGATTTTAGGGACAAAGGTCATGGTCTGCTCGTTGATTTGGGTGGCGGCCTGGAAGATGCTGATCACCAGACCGACCACCAGGGCTGTGACCAGCATCGGGGCCGAGGCCAGCAAAACGGTTTCCACCGCTTGCTTGCCGATATGGACAACGGTTTCAGGTGACATAAAACCTCCGCGGGCGACGGATGAAGACAAAAGTTCAGCCGAAGCTCTTGACCAGAGAACCGACCACCAGGTGCCAACCGTCGACCAGCACGAACAGGAGAAGCTTGAACGGCAGGGAAATCACGATTGGCGGCAGCATCATCATGCCCATGGACATCAACACCGAGGCCACCAGCATGTCGATCACCAAAAACGGAACGTAAATCATGAAGCCCATCTGAAAGGCGCGTTTCAACTCCGAGAGCATGAAGGCCGGGATGAGGATTGCCGAGGATACTTCTTTCTTGTTGGCCGGCTGTTCCTCCTTGGTGATGTCGAGCAGCAGTTGCAGCTCGCTTTCTTGGGCCTGGGAAAACATGAAGTCGCGCATGATGTCCACTGAACGCGCCAAGGCCACCTGTTGGGTTATCTTCTCCTGCATGTAGGGTTGCAGGGCCTGGTTGTTGATGGTGTTGAAGGTCGGGGCCATGACGAAGAAGGTGAGGAACAGGGCCAGACCGAGCAGTACCTGGTTAGGGGGCGTGTTTTGGGTGCCCATGGCTTGGCGGACAAATCCCAGGACAATGACGATCCGGGTGAAGGCCGTGGTCATCAGGAGAATGGCCGGGGCCACGGTGAGGATGGTGAGCACCATCAGCACCTGGATCGCGGTCGAAACCTCGGCCGGGCTGTTGGCCTCCTTGATGCCTAAGGACAGGGTGGGCAGATCGATCGCCTGGGCCCAGGCCGGGGTCAGCAACAGGAGCAGGCCGAGACCAAGATAAAAACGTTTCATGGCCGCTCAGCCAAAATGGCTGAAAAATTTGTGGGTTCGTTTACCGGCTCGCCGGACAGATCAGCCAGGAGATGAATGGAGTCGGCGCCGATTCCCACCAGATATTCCCGGCCGCGCACCTCCACCAGGGCCAAGGTCGCCTTGGGCAGCACAGGGCGCAATTCAATGACGTTGATGAGCTTGCCGCCGGTCTTGCCCAGCGACAGACGTTTTTTTGACAGGCCGTAGAAGGCAAGGATCAGGCCGACCACCACCAGCAGGGCCCAGCCGGTCTGGAGCAGGGCCGAGGCCAGATCTGCCGGTGCTGCGGCCCAGGCGGATGCCGGCCAGAAGATCAGGAACAGGACATAAACCCATGGCATGGCGTTATCCCAGGTTTTCGATTCGGTCCGACTGGCTGGCCACCTCGGTCAGTTTGATGCCGAATTTGTCGCCCACCTTGACCGCCTCTCCCCGGGCAATCAGCCGGGAGTTGACGTAGAGATCCAGAGGGTCGCCGGCCAGTTTGTCGAGTTCGACCACGTAGCCCTCGCCCATCTGCAACAGATCCTTGAGCAGAATCCGGGCCCGACCGACCTCGACCGAGACCTGCAGGGGAACGCCGTAGAGAAATTCCAGTTCCCTGGCCAGGTTGCCCTGGCTCGGCTGCACCGGCTCAGCTTTGTTTTCCTTCAGCAATTCGGCGGTTTCTTCGGGATTGAGCGGGTTGAATTGCTGCGGTTCCAGGGTTTCAGGTGTTGCCATGAATACCTCCTGCGCGGTTGCTGTGGCGACCGGTGACATGAAAAGCCTTTTTGCCGTTTCGTTCTCCGGCTATGGCCTGGAAGAGGGGCTGATCTTCGATCAGGATGGTCAGGGGCTGATCGGGATTATATTGCAGATCGATGATGTCGTTGGGCTGGAGGTTGAGGATATTGCGGATGGTCATGTCAATATGACCGGAGCGGGCGGTCACCAGTGCGCTCATTGCCAGTGTCTCGTGGGCCAACTGGTCAGTCCAGGTATTGACCCCTTGAACAAAGGTGACCAGCGCCTTGAACCGTTCGCGCAGCGGTTCAAGGGTAGGGTAGGGGATGATGAACCGCATCTGGCCGCACAGCTCGCCAGCCAGCGAGATATTGAAACGGGTTACCAGCACTTCGGTCTCCGGCTCGACAATATTGACCAGGCGGAAATTATTTTCCACCTTGCTCAACAGCGCCTGAATATCGGCCACCGGCCGCATGGCGTTGCTGAATTCGCCGCAGATGTCGAGCATGATGGTCTTGAGCAGGGATATCTCTATGGTGGTCAGGTTACGGTTTAAGGACAACGATTCGCTGGAGTGGGATGAACCGAGCATGATCTCCAGCAGGGTGAAGGCCATGTGGGGGTTGAAATGAAACAGACAGCCGTGTTTCAAGGGAGAGATGCTGTAGATTCCCACCGCGCCCTGGTTGCTCAGATCGATCAGGCTTTGCTGGAAGACGGTGGTGGCGATTTCAGCGCGTTCAACCACAAAGTTGCGCAGCATGAC
>WRKE01000036.1 GCA_009778235.1 Pseudomonadota bacterium | reverse complement strand
AATGAAAATATTGGAAAGATTTCTCGTCACTTCGCTCCGAGGGAGAAAAGTTTCTCTTCGCTCCGCTCATCGAAATGACAGAAAAAGACCTGGTCAATGTCCGGTGAATAGCGAATTCATTAATATTTTCCACAACACTGTTCCGCTCATCCGTCAATGGTGATCTGGTCGCAGACCAATACCCACACCGCAGGATTCCCCCTTGCCGTCATCGCCAGCCAGACGCAGGATAAAGCATTTCCCGTGCTCAACGAACTGGCCGGAGGCATCCAACCGCAAACGCATATCCAAACAGATATACGATCGGCACATCCACGGACCAACTTTGCAACCAACGGGGTTGTCCCGGAATTTCATGAAAACCAGGTCACAATAGCGCGTCCATCTGCCATCACCCGGTAGTGACACCACCGAGCTAGGCAGGCATTTTATGTCCATTATGCACAGAATTTAAGGCCAGGCAAATTTTTTGTACTCATCATTTCCTTAAAGTATTGCCTAAATATGGCGATAGCCCTTGCCCGGCAACGGTCGGAGAAAAGGAAGGAATAAAAAAAACGGCCGCCCAACCCTTATGGTCGGAGCAGCCGTTGGCGTTGTCAGGGGACTTCGTTTCTTGGGTTGTGCTTCTTATGCGGCCATCGGCAGCGTTTCTTCCTGAATACTGACCATCCCAGCCTTGGCGAGGACCAAATCGACGGCGTACTCGGCCTGGGGCGCGGCGGGGATGAGCTTGATGGCGCCTTGTTTCTGACGACTGCCCTCGCCATGGTCGTTCCGTTTTTGCAGAACTTTCTGAACACTACCCTTTCCGGCAACACGCATGAATAATCCGGGGGCAATCCTGTCCTTGCGTGACCCGCCTTGTTGTAGTAAAGTACCTACATCAATGATGTGTACAGGAGGAGATGCTGCCATGACTATTACAACCCTATCCAGCCGGGAGTTGAACCAAGACGTATCCCGGGCAAAGAAAGCGGCCAGGAGCGGCCCGGTGTTCATTACAGATCGCGGCAAGCCTGCCCATGTGCTGTTGAGCTTTGAGGACTATCAGCGGCTCACAAAGCAGCGGCGGAATATTGCCGACGCGCTGGCGATGCCGGGTCTCGCCGACATTGAATTTGAGCCGCCGCGCGTGACCATCGGAACCCGGCCGGCTGATTTCTCATGATGTACGTTCTTGATACCAATGTGGTGTCCGAACTGCGCAAGGTGCGGCTCGGCAAAGCTGATACGAACGTGGCGGCATGGGCGGAAAGTGTTGACGCCGCCGACCTCTTTATTTCAGCCATCACCATCATGGAACTGGAGCTTGGCGTTCTGTCGATTGAACGCAAGGACGCGGCCCAAGGGGCCATGCTGCGCTTGTGGCTGGAACAGCACGTATTGCCCGAGTTCTCCGACCGCACCTTGCCTGTCGATACCGCCGTGGCGCAACGTTGCGCCCGGCTGCATGTATCCGACAAACGCGGTGAACGCGATGCGCTCATCGCGGCAACAGCCCTTGTTCATGGCATGGCCGTGGTCACTCACAACGTGGCTGATTTCAAGCCCACAGGAGTGACCATCATTAACCCGTGGAAACTTTCGCAGTGACCTCTAAGATACAGCTTTGGCAAAAAGCGGCTTAATAAAACGTCTACTTTTGTTTGACCACGTCAAAGGCTGTTGGCAGGAAAAACCAGGTTCAGAGAGAGACCGCGGCCAGGGCCTTGACCGCTGCCTCCTGTTCCGGGGTGAGTGTCTTAGGGATACGAACCGCGATCTTGACCAGCAAATCGCCCCGGTGGCCGATCGGTCCCGAAGGCAGGCCATGCCCCTTGATCCGGAGCTTGGCCTCCTGCTGCACCCCGGCCGGCACCTTGACATTGAATTTCTTGCCCTCCAGGGTGGAGATCTCCAGGGAGGCCCCCAGGCAGGCATCACTGAAAGGGATGCGGTGCTCGACCACCAAATCGTCATCCACCCGCATAAAATGCGGATGTGGCTCGACCTGGATCTTGAGGTACAAATCTCCGGCCGGTCCCCCTGAGGAAGAAGGCGCCCCCTTGCCGCTCAAGCGCAGCCTCTTGCCATCCTCGATCCCCTTGGGAATTTTCACCGACACACTCTGACTCTGTCCATCCTGACGCAGACTGATGGTCTTCTCCGCCCCATGGAGCACCTCTTCCAGGCTAACGGTCATCTCGTAGGTCAGATCGCCGCCCTTCACCGTCTGCGGCCCGCACCCGCCACCGCATCCGCCCCGCATGCCAGCCTGGCCGAAAATGTTGTCAAAGGGTGAACCGCCGCCACTGCGAAAGCCACTACTGTGAAAGGTGTTGCCGCCGCGGAAGCCGCCACTGAATCCAAATTGGCGCAGAATGTCGTTGAGATCAAAATTGCGGAAAATATCTTCCTGGGAATAGCGCTGGCGGAAGCCGGCTGAACCAAAGGTGTCGTACTGCTGACGTTTTTCCGGATCAGACAGCACCGCGTAGGCCTCGCTGATCTCCTTGAACTTTTCTTCTGCCTTCGCATCACCCGGATTCTTGTCCGGATGATATTTGACTGCCAGTTTGCGGTAGGCCTTCTTTATTTCATCGGCAGTGGCGGTCTTGGCGACCCCGAGAATCTGGTAATACTCCATGGGCGTTATATCGGGTAGCGGGTTGCAATAAAAGAGAGGGTTATTGGTGGGGTACTATAAGCGCAAAACCGCCATTGTCTATCCGCCGGACCGGAAGAATTCATCTTTCCCCTGCAAACCCAAAAAAGCTAACGGGTGTTTTTTTCCTTGGAACCTGCCGGGCTGGCGGCATACAGGCGGATGAGACGGGCCAGGATCTCCGCCCGCCGGTTGGTCGGCTGGTTGAGCAGGATGACAAAACTTTGACCGTCGGGCAGATAGCCGGCCAGGTTGTACACCCCGGCAAGCGTACCGGTCTTGACGGCCACCTCGCCCTCCTTGTTGAGCAGATCGAGGTGGGGGCGAAAATGGGTCAACAACTGGAGCATGGCCCTGACCGTCACCCGGTTGTCCCGCGACAGACCGGCCCCGTCGACCAGGGCGATGGCCGGGGCCTTGCCCAACTGGCGCACGAGTTCCTGGCTCACCGCCTGCCGGGCCTTTTCCCAGGTGGCCGGATAGCCAAACCG
>WRKE01000035.1 GCA_009778235.1 Pseudomonadota bacterium | reverse complement strand
ATTTTTAATGCAAAAAATATTTATATTTTTTCATTAAAATTCAATATGCTCCCGCCAAAACCCGCTGCATTGGCAAGAGGAAATGGTATCAATGGCCGGTGCAGGAGGGGCAAGACATCACGGGCCATAACCTGGACGATTTCCCCCCGCTTGTCCATCGACCACCTCACGGCTCTTTGCTCACACTGGCGCCAACCGGATGATCTTGACCAAGTTTGACAACAGCTCACGCCAGGGGTAACCGGAAGCGAGATGCCGCCAAACACGCCGGTCCTCTCCCCTGCCCGCGCACTGATCTTGATGGCAATGCCCACTCCAACGGTTGTATCCTCCGCAGGTCACGGCTTGCACGGCTGGCACGCGGTGTTGTGCCCATGAAATCCTCCAGGGAGGAGGAGGTCCGGTTATGCGCTCACCTTGCCAGGTGTTGCTCCCGGTGGTTTATGGCTCTTTCAGCCTTTTCATTTTGATATCATTTATGATTATGAAAAATTTTATCGATCGGCAAAAAAGACTTTCATATTAAAATTAAATTATTTCAACATGTTGACCGATTTGTTCCGGCCAAAGCCAGCAGGCGGGCGACTTGAGTAAAGACGCTTGTCTGTGTGGTTTGCCGGAAAAAGTGGTATAACGCGGTAAATACATCTTCTGCGGTTGTACTCTGCGAGGAGAGCGATGTCATATTTTCTCTTTGGTTCCATCCGCAAGACGCTGATCGTGCTGGTGTTGTTGGCGGTGTTGCCGGCATTGGCCATCTTGCTCTTTACCGGTTGGGAGCTGAACCGCCAGGTGGTCCATGAGGCCGAGAACTATGCGCTGCGGCAGGTGCAGGCCATGGCGGCCCACCACGAACGGGTGGTCGACAACGCCCGGCTGTTGCTGATGGCCCTGGCCAAATCTTCCGAGGTGCGCAACCTCGATGTTGCCGCCTGTCAGGCCCTGCTGCCCGAAATCCTTGCCAACAATACCGCCTACGTCTCTATTTCTCTGGCCAATGCCGATGGCCAGGTGCTGGTTGCCGCTCCAGAGGCGGCTGATGCCGACATCAGCGCCGCCCGCTATTTCCATGCCGCCCTGGACAGCGGCTCCTTTATCGTGGGCGACTACGTTTTCATGCCCACCAGGCACCGGGTCGTGGTCCATTTCGCCCAGCCGGTGATCGGCCCGGATGGCCGGATAGTCGGAGTGTTGGTGGCCGACTTCGATCTGAATTATTTTGGCCGTCTTTTTGGCGATACCCACCTGCCGGAGTCCTCGGTCTTCACCTTGACCGATTCCACCGGCATGCGGCTGACCCGTTTTCCGGAAACCGAAAAATACACCTGGGTCCGGGACTTGCCGCAGATGGTGGAACACATGTCCGGCCAGAAGCAGGAGGGGACCTTCCTTGAACACGGCGTGGACGGGGTCAGGCGCCTCTACAGCTTCAAGCGTCTCCACTTCCAGGGGGCCTCCTTCCCCTATCTGATGATTCGTCTGGGCATTCCGGTGGAGTTGGCCTTGGGCGAGGCCCGCTCTGTCATCAACCGCAATCTCGGTTTGATGGCGCTGGCCATGGTCCTTGCCCTGATGACCGCATGGTTTGTCGGCGAAGTGACCATGATGCGGCGATTGAACCGCCTGATCGAAGCCACCGGCAAGGTTAAGGCAGGCGACTTGAGCAGCCGCATCGGCGATGAGGCCGGGAGCGGAGAGTTGGGGCAACTGGCCTCCGCCTTTGACAGCATGGCCGAGGAGCTGGAACGCAAAGAGCACGAACGTTTCCAGGCCGAAGAGCAATTGCGCCGTTTGAACGAGGAGCTGGAAGAGCGGGTGGCGAAGCGGACCGAGGAGCTGGCCGGTGCCAACCAAGACCTCCAGCAGACGCTCGATGACTTGCAGCGGATGCAAAAGCAACTGGTCCTTTCCGAAAAGATGGCCGCCTTGGGAGAGCTGGTGGCGGGTGTTGCCCACGAAATCAACACTCCGGTCGGGGTGGCCGTGTCGGCCGGATCGACCATGGCCGAGAAAAACCGGGCCTTGACCGAACTTTTTGGCCAGGGAGAGATGAAGCGGTCGGATTTGACGCAATTTCTGGAAGATTCCCGCGAGGGAACCGAGATGATCCTGATGAACCTGGACCGCGCCTCCAATCTGATCCGCAGCTTCAAGATGGTGGCCGTTGATCAGGTTTCAGAGCAGCAGCGAAGCTTTGGCGTAAGAAAATACATTGAAGAGTTATTGCTCAGCCTGCGGCCGAAACTTAAAATCATCAACCCCCGGATCGAGATCGTCTGCGACGAGGATCTGGTGATCGAGAGTTATCCTGGTGCCTTTTCGCAAATTCTGACCAATCTGATCATCAACACCCTTACCCATGGTTTCGATCCGGGGCAGTCGGGTACCACTATCCACATCGAGGTAAGCGCTGCGGACGGCAACCTGGAATTGCGCTACGCCGACAACGGCAAGGGCATGCCCGCCGAGATCCGCGACCACATCTTCGAGCCCTTTTTGACCACCGCCCGAGGCAAGGGCGCGACTGGTCTCGGGATGCATATTGTCTTCAACATCGTCACCCGAACCTTGGGTGGCACCATCACCTGCGAGAGTACGCCGGGGCAGGGGAGCGTGTTTATCATGACCATGCCGGTGTGATGCGAAAAAGCCATGTCCAATTTTGACGAGATCCTGTTCAAGGACGATCCCCTCGAGCCAACCCGCGGCCCGGACCAACCGCCGACGATCCCTGACGATCCGTGGAAGATCCTGATCGTCGACGACGAGGCCGACGTGCACAGCGTCACCACCTACATGATCAAGGGCATCAATTTCCTGGGCCGCGGCTTTACCTTCTTCCATGCCTACAGTGGCAAGGAGGCGCAGGAGATCATGCGCGAGCATCCGGATATGGCGGTGATCCTCCTGGATGTGGTCATGGAAACCGAGGACAGCGGCCTGCAACTGGTGCGCTTTATCCGCGAGGAGTTGAACAATCACATGGTGCGGATCGTGCTGCGGACCGGCCAGCCAGGCAAGGCGCCCGCGGCCAAGGTGATTGTGGAGTACGACATCAACGACTACAAGGAGAAAACCGAACTCACCCTGGACAAGATGCTGGTTACGGTGATTTCGGCGCT
>WRKE01000034.1 GCA_009778235.1 Pseudomonadota bacterium | reverse complement strand
TTGAACTGTGTTTCGCCCAGCAGGTCTCGGCGGGCATAGACCTGGATGCGGCCATCGGTGTCCTGCAGGTGGAAAAAGGCGGCCTTGCCGAATTTGCGCATCGACATCACCCGGCCGGCTATTCGGAAGGCCGCGCCGGATTGGTCGTGGCCTTCGGCTTCCAAATCTTCTCCCAAGGGGAGGATGTCGATGATGGCGGTGGGATTTTTAAAGGTGTTGCTGAACAGTTTGACCCCGGCCTCAGCCAGGGATTCGGCCTTTTCCCGCCGTTGCTTGAGAAGGTTGCTCGTTGTTTCCATCGGGTAGTCCGCAAGAAGGAGTGTGGATTACGCCCGGCTTCGGTGCGGTAAGATCGCCGGGGTATCTGGAGAAAACAGCTTGGCTTGTGAATTCTGCAAAGTATCCCGCCCGGTTGTCGATGTCAAATCCTTTCCAGAAGGGCTATGGATTCGATGTGATGGGTCTGGGGGAACATATCGACCGGGATGAGGCGGGTTATGGTGTATCCCTGGGCAACGATCTGGGCCAGGTCGCGGGCCAGGGTGGCGGGATCGCAGGAAATGGAAAGGATATTGGCAGGCAGCAGCAGGGGCAGCAGGGGGGCGGCCTTGCCCGCTCCCTGGCGGGGAGGGTCAAGGAGGATGGTGTCGAAACGGGCGCCGGCATCGACCAGGGCCCGCAGTTGCCGCTCGACCTCGTCGGCGACAAAGCGGGTTGAGGTGAGGCCAGCGGCCCGGCTGTTGATCCGCGCCCAGTGGATGCTGCCGCGGTTTTGTTCGACCCCGATCACCTCCGGGCCGGCCAGGGCCAGGGGAATGGAAAAGTTGCCCATGCCACAGTAGAGATCAAGGGCAGTGGCCTGCGCCGGCCAGGGCAGGAGATCGAGCACGGTTGCCACCAGTTGAGCGTTCTGCAGACTGTTGACCTGAAAAAAGCAGCGGTGGTCCCAGCTCAGGTGATAACCCTGTCCGTGGGCGGTGAAATCCTGATGGAAGATGGCCCTCGCAGGGGTGGGGTGGATGCTGGCCAGGATCACGGCCTCGGCCAGGGGGTGCAACTGGTCGATCAACTGGGGCGCATGCCGTGGGCGCTGGGATGGGCGGGGGGTAAGGACCACCGCCACGGTGGCATCCGCCGGGCTGTGGATCAGTTCGATGGTCGCGATCTCGGCCGCCAGCCGTGCGGGCCAGCCGCCCTCGATCAGGGCGGCGAGCACCTGGTTGATCGGCTCGGCTGCCAGCAGACAGCGGTTGATTTCCACCACCGTATTGCTGGCCTGCTCGTGAAAACCCAGGCGTCCCGATTGGTCGAGGTGCAGCCGCAGGCGGGAACGGTAGCCGAAGGCCAGGGGCGAGGCCAGGGCAGGGTGGTCCGGCGGCGGTTCCAGGCGGGCCCGGACCAGAGATTCGCGCAGGATGAGCCGCTTGAACTCCAATTGCGCCGGATAGGCGGCATGCTGCCAATCGCAGCCGCCGCAGCGGCCGTAGTAGGGACAGGGAGGCTCGACCCGGTCTGGTGAGGCTTCAAGAATCCGGACCAGGCGCATCTCCCGGTAGCCCTTGCGATTTTTGGTCTCCCGAGCCACCACTGTCTCGCCGGGCAAGGTTGCCGGGACCATGGCCACCATGCCATCGGACAGGGTCCCCAACCCTTTGCCTCCGGCAATCACCTTTTTTATGGTCAGCGTATGTTCCATTTGCGCATTCTAACAAGATGATGGTACTCTGTCCAATTTGAGATTACATCCCGTGGCTGCGGGAGGCAAGGCCCGGTCAAGCCGGGCAGGGACAGCCGGACAAACGGATCAGCAAGGGGGAAGAGAAGGTGCCCATCCAGGCGAAGGCCAAGGCCAAAATATTGATTGTGGATGATGAGCGGGTGCACCGTTTCATGCTGCGGTCGATGTTTGTTGAATGGGGCTGGGACACGACCGAGGCGGACGATGGCTCCACAGCCGTGGCCGCTGTCGAGCAGGGGCCCTTTGACGCTATCCTCATGGATGTCCGCATGACCACCATGGACGGCATGGAGGCCCTGAAAAGAATTCACGCCATCAATCCTGCCATTCCTGTGGTGATCATGACCGCTTTTTCCTCGGTGGATTCCGCGGTGGCGGCAATCAAGCAGGGTGCGCACGACTATCTGACCAAGCCGCTCGATTTCGACCGCCTGCGCACCACCCTCGAGGTGGCCATGGGCCACCGGCAACGGGATGTTGATGCCCATGACATCGGTCAGCCGTTCGGCGACGACGGCCGCATCATCGGCAAGTCGGCCCCGATGCAGGATCTGTGGGAGATGATCGTCCATGTGGCCCCCACCGAGGCCACGGTCCTGATCAACGGCGAGTCGGGCACCGGCAAGGAACTGGTGGCCGCGGCCCTGCACCACAAAAGCCTGCGGGCCAAAGGGCCACTGGTTAAGGTCAACTGTGCGGCCCTGGCTGAAACCCTGCTGGAATCCGAGCTGTTCGGCCATGAACGAGGGGCCTTCACCGGTGCCGACCGCCGGCGCGAGGGACGGTTTGTTCAGGCCCAGGGCGGCACGCTTTTCCTCGACGAGATCGGCGAGACCTCGCCGGGCATGCAGGCCAAGCTGCTGCGGGTGTTGCAGGAGCACGAACTGCAGCGGGTCGGCGGCCAGGAGACCATCAAGGTGGATGTCCGCATTTTCTGCGCCACCAACCGCGATTTGGAGGAAGAGGTGGCGGCAAACCGCTTCCGTGAAGACCTCTACTACCGCCTCAACGTGGTCGAGCTGTGGGTGCCGCCCCTGCGGGAGCGGCAGGGTGACATCCCGTTGCTGGCCAACTATTTTTTCCGCAGTTTCGCCGACAAGAACGGCAGGCAGGTCAGCGGCATCACCCCGGAATGCATGGATGTGCTCAACCGCTACCCCTGGCCGGGCAATGTTCGCGAGCTGGAACACTCGATCGAGCGCGGCGTGATCCTGATGCGCGGCGACTACCTCGACATCAGGGCCCTGCCGCAGGCCATCCAGCGCTGGGCCGGGATTCACGCCGCCAAGGAGGTGGAGGAGGAACCCTCCACCCTGAAGGAGGC
>WRKE01000033.1 GCA_009778235.1 Pseudomonadota bacterium | reverse complement strand
ACGGGTGGGGGTGCCGGCGGGCTTGAAGGTCCTGTGCCGCCTGCTGGCCGGGTATGTCGAAGACAGTGCCGCCCTTCGCGGCCTGAATGAAAATTATCACCTATTACCAGTAAGATAAGGAAGAGAGGGAACTATGGGGCTCAATGAAACGCCCTTGGCCGAGCGGGTCTGCATCGGCTTTTTTGGCAGGCGGAACGCGGGCAAATCCAGCTTGGTCAACGCGGTCACAGGCCAGGACCTGGCGGTGGTTTCAGAAGTGAAGGGGACAACCACCGACCCGGTGCAAAAGGCCATGGAGCTGTTGCCGCTCGGGCCGGTGCTGATTATCGACACCCCAGGATTTGACGATGAGGGCGACCTGGGGGAACTGCGTATGCGCAAGACCCGGCAGGTCCTGGGCAAGACCGACATCGCCGTTTTAGTGGTTGACGGCCTCGAAGGGCTACACGAAACCGACGAGGATCTCATCCGTCTTTTTCAGCAGGAAAAAATCCCTTATCTGGTCGCCTTCAACAAGAGTGACATCCTGCCAGAGGAACCAGGGGCAGGGCTAGAAGGCATATATGTCAGCGCTGTGACCCAAAAAAATATCGGCCCGCTCAAGGAAAAAATCGCCTCACTGGCCCGTAGCGGCACACCCGCGCCGCCTTTGGTCAGTGATCTGGTAGGGGCCTCGGATATTGCCGTGCTGGTGGTGCCGATTGACTCGGCCGCGCCCAAGGGCAGGCTGATCCTGCCGCAGCAGCAGGTCATCCGCGATCTGCTGGAGGCCGACGCCATCGCCCTGGTAGTCAAGGAGCATGGACTGCGCGAGGCCCTGTGCAAGCTGGGGGGAAAACCCCGGCTGGTCATCACTGACAGTCAGGTCTTTGCCAAGGTTTCGGCGGATACGCCCAGGGATGTGGCGCTGACCTCCTTTTCCATACTCTTTGCCCGCTATAAGGGCCTGCTGGCTGACGCGGTGAAAGGAGTCCAGGTTATTGACCGCCTGAAGGACGGCGACACCGTCCTCATCTCCGAGGGCTGCACCCATCACCGCCAGTGCGATGACATCGGCACGGTCAAACTGCCGCGCTGGCTGCGGGATTATACGGGCAGGCAATTGGACTTCGCCTTTACCTCCGGTGGCGAATTTCCCGAGGATCTATCGCCCTACCGGCTCATTATTCACTGCGGTGGCTGTATGCTCAATGCTCGCGAGATGCTTTCCCGCCAGAAACGGGCGCGCCTACAACAGGTGCCCATCACCAATTACGGCATTGCCATCGCCCACATGCAGGGCATCCTCAAACGCAGCCTGGAGGTCTTCCCACATATCTCCCAGGAGTTTGAGCAAGACAATGCGTATTGAACAGGACGGCCTCGGCAAGATGGAACTTGCCCAATGAGGCTGCCTCCAGTCTACAGAGCGACCGGGCGCGGGACAAGAAGGACAAAAAACGCGCGGTCTGTACAGGACGCGCGTTTTTTGTGTTCACAGGAATAAAAGCCTTTTTGTTTATAGCCTGAAATCGCGGCTGCCGTGTTCGATGGCGTCCAGATGGCCGCGTACCAGGGTCCGGATCTTTTCCTTGGGAACCTTGTTGATTTCCTCGTCAATCATGGTCTTGCCCAAGGTCATGGTCCTGGGGCTCGCATAGTCCATCAGGTATTCCTTTAAGGTCATCAGGGCATTGGGATGGCAGCAGTTCTGAATCTGTCCGGCCTTGCACAGGGCCATGAAGCGGTCGCCGGTGCGGCCTTCCCGGTAGCAGGCGGTGCAGAAGCTCGGAATATAGCCCAGTTCAATTAGCCAGGCGATGACTTCGTCCAGGCTTCTCTGGTCTGAGACATCGAACTGCTCGGTGTCATGAGGCCGCTCTTCCTCTTCGTAACCGCCAACGGATGTGCGCGAGGCGCCGCTAATTTGGGAGACGCCCAGCCTCAGTGCCATCTCGCGGCACTTCTGGCTCTCTCTGGTGGAGACGATCATGCCGGTGTAGGGCACGGCGATGCGGATACAGGCAATCAGCTTGGCAAAGGTGTCATCGCTGATAGCATTGACAAAGGTAGCCGGGTCAATATCGTCGGCGGCACGGATGCGCGGCACACTGATGGTATGCGGCCCGACGCCGTGCGCGGCCTCCAGATGTTCGCCATGCATGAGCAGGGCTGTGAACTCGTAGCGATAGCGTGCCAGGCCGAACAAGACGCCCAGGCCGACATCGTCAATGCCGCCCTCCATGGCCCGGTCCATGGCCTCGGTATGCCAAGCGTAGTCGTGCTTGGGGCCAGCCGGATGGAGTTTGCCGTACTCCTCTTTATGGTAGGTCTCCTGAAAGAGGATGTAGGTGCCGATGCCGGCGTCGCGGAGTTTTTTATAATCCTCCACCGTGGTGGCGGCGATATTGACGTTTACCCGACGGATCGCCCCGTTTTTGTGTTTGATGCTGTAGATGGTGCTGATGGATTCCAAGATGTATTCGAGAGGATTCATTTTCGGATGTTCCCCTGACTCAATGGCCAGCCGCTTATGGCCCATATCCTGGAGGGCGGTCACCTCGCGGACGATTTCTTCCTGGGTCAGCTTCTTGCGGGGAATATGTTTGTTCTGGCGGTGGTAGGGGCAATAGACGCAGGAATTGATGCAGTAGTTCGACAGGTAGAGTGGCGCGAACATGACGATGCGGTTGCCGTAAAAATCTTGCTTGATCTGTTTGGCCAGGGCAAAGATCTCCTCGTTTTTTTCCGGAAGTTCACAATCCAGCAGGACGGCGGCCTCCCGGTGGTTGAGCCCCTTGCGTTCCCGTGCCTTGGCCAGGATGGCGTCAATGAGCGCGGCATCTTTTTTATTTTCTTCCGCATAGGCGAGGGAGGCCAGCACCTCGTCGTGGCAGATGAACTCCTCCGCTTTCCTGGACTTCGGGTTATACATAGTCTTTCTCCTTGCTTTTGGGTCGGATGTCCCTTCCCCTCAGAATTCTTCCGGCAAAGGGCGGGAAAATCGTCCCATCCCCGTGTAGCGCGTCTTACCCTCTAGAGCATTTCAAC
>WRKE01000032.1 GCA_009778235.1 Pseudomonadota bacterium | reverse complement strand
TCCGCCCGCATCACTTTGAGGTTGGCCTCGGCGGTTTCCGCATCCTCGCGGGAGGCGGCATCGCCTTTGTACATCAGGGTTTGGCGTTTGTAGGTCAGCTCCGCCAGGGTCAGCGAGGCCTCCTTGGCCTGGCGTTGGGCGAGGACCGAGTTTAAGGCGGCGGTCCTGGTGCGCAGGGTGTTCTGTTGCGGCAGGCTGTCGATCTCGGCGACCAGTTGCCCGGCCCTGACCGAGTCGCCCAACTCCACCTTCAGTGATTTGAGCTGCCCTGATACTTGGGCGCCGACACTGACCAGATTGTCTGACTCCACGGTGCCGTTGGCCAGTACCGTGGCCTCGACGTTGCCGCGGCTCACAATCGCGGTCATGTAGTCCGAGCGCTTGTCTTTGCTGAAAATAGAGATGGAGGCGGCCGCCAGGGCCGCGAGCAGTACAAGCAGGGGCGCCATGAGGCGCCAGCGCGATTTTGTGAATGCAAGGTCCATAGGGCGGGGTATCGGTTGTGTGGTTGGGGTCGCGGGTCAATGGGGGCGGCACGAGCGGCGCGGATGGTCAGGCATGGTCCGCGCCGATGGCGGAATACGTGCCCAGATAATAGTGCACATCGGCCGGAATGCCTAGACCGGGAGCGACTTTTTCAGGTGTTTTTATTCTTGACCAAGAAAGGCTGGTGGACGGAAAAAATCAAAATAGCCAGCGCATTACCGAAAGCGATCCGCATGGCCATGGAAAACGGCAACGATGGCGACCAACCAAACTGCGCCATGCTTGTCGGTGGCGCGAACAGTCCATGGTCCTTTGTGCTTTGGTGTGCTAATATGGGTCGGTTGATACCAATCTGTTTTTTCCCCTTGCAATAAAAGGAGTAACGCCATGTCGCTTTTGCCGGCCATCGAACTGGAAACCAGCAGCCGGCCCGATGGAGCCATCATCTGGCTGCACGGCCTGGGTGCCGATGGTTCCGATTTCGCCCCCATTGTTCCGGAGTTGCAACTGCCGGCGGATATGGGCATTCGTTTTATTTTCCCCCATGCGCCCGCCATGGCGGTGACGGTGAACAACGGTTATGTGATGCCGGCCTGGTTCGATGTCTTGGATATGACCATCAACCGGAGAGTGGATACCGCCCAACTGCTGGTCTCGGCGGCAAAGATCAACCAATTGGTCGATCGCGAGCTTGCACGCGGTATCGACAGCCGCCGCATCGTGCTCGCCGGATTTTCCCAGGGCGGGGCCGTGGCCTACCAGGTCAGTCTCGCCTGTTCCGCACCATTGGGTGGCCTGCTCGCCATGTCCACCTATTTCGCGACCAGTGACTCAATCGTGCTGAGCGAGGCCAATCGCAGGCTGCCGATCGAGATTCATCACGGCATCTACGATCCAGTGGTCCCCTTGGCCCTGGGGCACCGGGCCGACGAGTATCTCAGGGGGCAAGGGTATGAGGTTGTATTCCGGTCGTATCCCATGGATCATTCGGTTTGTCCGGAGCAGATCACCCATATCGCCCAAGCCCTGATCCGTTTTCTCGGCCGCTGAACAATCCCGCAGGCTTCATGGCCGCCTTCAACAACAAATGGAAATAAAAAAACTTCTTTGGCGCAGGGTTAAGCCAACTCGGCTCGTTGGTTATGCCTGCCTCGGTCTGCTTGAGTCAGTATCGGCGGGCTGGGAAAATCGTTTCTCAAACATTTCTCCGGGATTTTTTCTTGACGTTCTCACCCGTTGCTGGTAATTGACTTGCGGTTTTGCGCGGGATGCTCTATGGTACTCCGTTACGAACGACTTCAGCGAGTATTAGAAATTGTAGGCGCGTAGCTCAGTGGGAGAGCGCTACCTTGACGTGGTAGATGTCGTCGGTTCGACCCCGTCCGTGCCTACCAATTTTCCCCCAAAGGCTAGGATGCAGAACGTACTTCTGCTCATTAGCCTTTGCTTTTTACGGGCATGATGACAGCAATAGCGGTTTCCATACAAGATGGCGAAAGTAAGTCGTTTCCTTGCGGCACCCGTGTGGCGGATATGCTGAAAGAGCTGCTTTCCGGCAAGCAGCGCAAGCAAACGATCGCCGTCAAGGCAAACGGCATGTTGCTGGATCTGTCGTCCCCGGTCGAAACCGACCTGGTCCTGGCGCCAGTTTCAATCTATTCCGAAGAAGGCGTGGAGATTCTGCGCCATTCCACGGCACACATCATGGCGCTGGCCGTCAAAGAGCTGTTCGGCGATCAGGTCAAGGTTGCCATCGGCCCGTCGATCGAAGACGGCTTCTATTATGACTTCGACCGGGAAAAGCCGTTTTCTCCCGATGATTTCGAGGCGATCGAGCACAAGATGGCGGAGCTGGCCGAGGCCAGCCTGCCCTTTGTCCGCCAGGAGTTGCCCAGGGACGAGGCTATCGGTTATTTCGAGCAGCTCGGCGAGCCGTACAAGGTGGAATTGCTCCGCGAAATGGATGTGGACACGGTCAGCCTGTACAGCCACGGCTGCTTTGTTGATCTCTGCCGCGGCCCCCATGTGCCCGATTCCTCCTTTATCAAGGTCTTTAAGCTCCTGCGGGTCGCTGGTTCCTATTGGCGGGGCGATGAGAAACGGCAGATGCTCACCCGCATTTACGGGACCGCCTTTGCCGACAAAAAAGAATTGCAGCAGTATCTGACCCGGCTGGAAGAGGCCCGCAAGCGCGACCATCGCCGGCTCGGCAAACAGTTGGGACTGTTCACCATCCAGGACCAGATCGGCCCCGGTCTCATCCTCTGGCAGCCCCGCGGCGCCCTGCTGCGTCGCCTGATCGAGGATTACTGGAAGGATCAGCACTACCGCCACGACTATCAGTTGTTGTACACCCCGCACATTGCCCGCCAGGATCTGTGGAAGACCTCGGGCCATCTTGATTTCTATAGCGAGAATATGTATGCCGCCATGGAGATCGACGAGGTGATGTACCAGTTGAAGCCGATGAACTGCCCGTTTCACATCGGCGTCTACAAGGCTGAGCCGCACAGTTATCGGGA
>WRKE01000031.1 GCA_009778235.1 Pseudomonadota bacterium | reverse complement strand
AAACGCAAGCGGATTGGCTACAGTTTCATCGAAATCTTCGAGGCTGAGGCCAAAAAATTGGGACAGGTCCGTTATCTGGCCCAGGGGACCCTGTATCCGGACGTGATCGAATCAGTGGTGTTCCGCGGCAAGGCACCGATCAAATCGCACCACAACGTCGGCGGCCTGCCCGAACGGATGCAGTTGGATCTGATCGAGCCCCTGCGCGAGCTGTTCAAGGACGAGGTGCGCGAGCTGGGGCTTTCCTTAGGGCTGCCCGAAGAAGCCATCCACCGGCACCCCTTCCCTGGACCAGGCTTGGGTATCCGGATCTTAAGCGACGTCACCGCCGAGCGGCTGGCCATCCTCCGCCAGGCCGACGTGATCGTGCTGGAGGAGATGAAGGATGCCGGCTGGTACCGCCAGGTCTGGCAATCCTTTGCCGTGCTCCTGCCCATCCAGACTGTAGGCGTCATGGGTGACAGCCGCACCTACGAGCATGTCATCGCCCTGCGCTGCGTGGACAGCAAAGATGCCATGACCGCCGACTGGACGCGCCTGCCCTATGAATTGTTAAGCCGCATCTCCAACCGGATCATCAACGAGGTGCGCGGAGTCAACCGGGTGGTCTACGATATCTCCTCCAAGCCGCCGGCCACCATCGAGTGGGAGTGAGCCCAGACCGATACCCCTAAGGAATAACTTCATTGTTCACACTATCCCATGATCAAGACAGCAATCTACGTTGATGCCGAAAACATCAAGATGAGTGGCGGCTACGGCATGCGCTACGACGTGCTGGTCAGCCTGGCCAACAGCTGCAACTCGGCGATGCTCAGGGCCAACTGCTATCTGGCCGAGGATCACGAACGCACCCAGCGCGATCCGGAGTACCGGCAGAAGGTCTATGCCTACCACAACATCCTGCGCTCCTGCGGCTTCAAGATCATCAAGAAATATGTCCGCCGGTTCAAGGACGAGGACGGCAACATCACCACCAAGGCCAATGCCGACATGGATTTGGCCATCGACGCCCTGCACCAGGCCCGCAACCTCGACCGGATTATCCTGCTCACCGGCGATGGCGATTTCCTGCGCCTGATCATTGCCCTGCAGAACATGGGCTGCCGGGTGGAGGTCATCGGGTTCCACAATGTCAGCAAGGAGCTGCGCGAGGTGGCCGATTCCTATATCTCCGGTTTCCTGGTGCCGGGTCTGTTGCCAATCGTCGGCGGCCACAACGACACCGGTGACCGCTGGCAGCGGGGCACGGTGGCCAATTTCAACCAGGACCGGGGCTTTGGCTTCTTCCGCTACTACCGGCTGCACGAGGGTGTGCTCCACTCGGAAACGGTCTTTTTCCACCTGTCGAAGTCAACCCTCCCCTCGGACCATATCTTCCAGGAACCGCACCGGATTTTTGAGTTCAAGATCGTTGACAATCCGGCCAACAACAACCGATCCGAGGCCTGGGACATCCGGTTGCTCAAGGAAGGATAAGAGCCGATGATTGCGACCAGCAAGAACAGCGGCCTGCTCCTGGTCGGCGATCTAGGCGCCACCAAGACCAGCCTGGCGCTGTACCGGGCCGAAGCCTGGCCCGGACCGCCACTACGGCAGCAGACCTTCCGCAACCAGGACTTCGCCGGGTTCGACGACCTGCTGACCACCTTTCTGGGCGACCGAACACTCCCTGCGGCCATCTGTCTGGGCGTGGCCGGCCCAGTTTTGGGCAATGCCGCCCACATGACCAACCTTTCCTGGTCGATTCAAGGCGCGGCCCTGCAGGCCCGCTTCGGGTGCAGCCAGGCCCTGTTGGTCAACGATCTGGTGGCCACCGCCGCCGGTATTCCCTGGCTGGCGCCCGCGGACCTGCATCCGCTCAACCCGAACAAAAAAAACGCCTCAGGGGCGGCCATGGCAGTCCTGGCTCCAGGCAGCGGCCTGGGCGAGGCCTTCCTGGTGCCGCATGGCGACCTTTTTCTGCCCTTTCCCTCGGAAGGCGGCCACGCCAGCTTTGCCCCCAGGACAGCCAAACAGATCGAGCTACTGCGCTTCATGGCGGACCGGCACGGCCACGTTTCAGTGGAACAGGTCTGTTCCGGCCTGGCGATCCCCGAGCTTTTCGCCTTTGTGGCCGCCAACCGACCGGTGCCGGAATGGCTGGCAACCGAACTGGAGCTGGCCGCCGATAAAACGCCGGTCATCGTCCGGGCGGCCATCGACGCTGGACAACTCAACAAACCCTGCGACCCGGCGGTGTTGGCCTTGGACCTTTTCCTCGACATCTTAGCCGACGAGGCCGCCAATCTCGCCCTCAAGACCCTGGCCTTGGGCGGCCTTTTCATCGGCGGCGGACTGGCGGCCCGGATCCTGCCGTTGATCGAGGCAGAGCGGTTCATGGCCATCTTTACCCGGGGGGTTCACCACCAGATGCTGGCCCGCATTCCGGTCCAGGTGATCCTCAATCCCCAGACCGCACTCTTAGGCGCCGCTGCCTTGGGCATCCAGGCCATGCACCACGATCCCGCGGCCATCCCTTCCGCTTGAGGGGATTGTTGCCCGCTTCTTAAGGCGCCTGGCCAGAAGGCTCAATGTCGCTGTTCATCCTCTCCCAGATCCTGGTCGGCGTGGCCATCTGCTTTGACCTGCTTTCCTGCCAGTTCAAGGAACGGAGCCGGATCATCGCTTGTTTGATCATCTCCTGTCTGCTGGTCACCGTGCATTTCGCACTGCTGGCCCACTGGACCGCCATGGGTTTGGGTGGACTGGTGGCCTTCCGCTTCATCGTCAGTTCCCGGACCACTTCAAAAAAGGTGATGGCCGCCTTCATCGCCGCCTCCCTGATCGTCACCGCCCTCACCTTCCACGGCCCGCTCAGCCTGCTCAGCTGCACTGGCTCCATTTTCGGCACCATCGGCTCGTTCTGCGCCGATGACAAGCGACTACGACAACTGCTGATGGCGGCCAGCAGCCTCTGGCTGCTCCACAATATCCTGGCCCCCACC
>WRKE01000030.1 GCA_009778235.1 Pseudomonadota bacterium | reverse complement strand
CGCAACCAAGCCGGCCGCGGCCAGGTCGGGCAGCGCGGTTGAGGTGATCAGCGCCACTGCGGCTGCGAACACCGCCAGCCGGGCCAGCGATGAGGACCGACCCCCTGCCAAAGCGCCCGTAGCCACCCCTGTCGCGGTGCGGGCTGCCCAGGTTGCCGAGCCGGAACTTGCCGAGGATGACGAGGAGCAGGAGGGAGAAACGGAGGATTTCGAGGAAGAAGCCCCCATCGAACCGCCTTCCGAAGAGAGCCTGGCCGCCATCCAGGCCGATCTCCACCAGTTGCTGACCCTGATGGGCCTCCCCTCGGAGGTGCGGGCGACCTTTGCCGACAGCACGGCGCACTGCACCATCACCGGTCCGCATGAGGCGCACATTGTCGGTCCCGAAGGGCGGACCTTGGACAGCCTGCAATATCTGTTGCGCAAGATGGTGGCCAAGCACCTGCCCGACAAAATCATGCTCTCACTCAATGCCGGAGATTTCCGCGAACGGCGCGCCGAGGAGCTGAAGCTACGGGCAATGGAGCTGGCGGCCCAGGTCAAGGCGGATGGCAAGACCCAGGCCATTGCGGCGCTCAATCCCTCGGAGCGGCGGGTGGTGCACATGGTGCTGCAGGAGGATAAGGGAGTGCGCAGCCGTTCGGTCGGCGAAGGGCTGTTCAAAAAGGTTCTGATCTACAAACCCGGCAAAGGCCGGCGGCCGGCGTCTAGAAAAAGGCGGGGAGGCCAGGATGGCCGCTCATCCGGCGACTGAGACCATTGCCGCCGTCGCCACCCCACCGGGGATTGGCGGCATCGGCATCATTCGGATTTCAGGCCCGGATGCCATGGCGCTCTTGCGCAAAATCTTTGTGCCCCACAAGCCCCGGGCCCATTTCACCAGCCATACCCTCTACTACGGCACCATCGTCAACCGGCATGGCCACACCCTTGACGAGGCCCTGGCGGTCTACATGCGCGGACCGCAGACCTATACCCGGGAAGATGTGGTGGAGCTGCATTGCCACGGCTCCTACCTGATCCTGCAGCGCGTCCTCCGCACCCTGATCACCTGGGGATGCCGGTTGGCGGCGCCAGGGGAGTTCACCAAGCGGGCCTTTTTGGCTGGTCGGATCGATCTGACCCGGGCCGAGGCAGTGATCGACCTGTTGCAGGCCCAGACCGAGACCGGGGTCCGACTGGCGGTCAATCAGCTCCAAGGGCAGCTCTTCACCCAGTTGGAGGCCATTCGCCAGCACTTGGTCGAATACCTTGCCCTGCTGGAGGTCGCCATCGATTTTCCCGACGACGATGTCGAGATTTTCGATACCGATCAGATTGCCGCCCGCCTCCAGCCCGAGGTGATCGCTCCCTTGGCGCGATTGATTGCCTTGGCTGAGCAGGGCCGGATTGTTCGCGAGGGGGTCAAGGTGGTCATCGCCGGCCGGCCGAACGTCGGAAAATCCAGCCTGCTCAATGCCCTGCTGCGGGAGGAACGGGCCCTGGTTGCCCCAGTTCCCGGAACCACCAGGGACACGGTCGAAGAGCGGATTGATATCCGCGGCATTCCGGTGCACCTGGTCGATACCGCGGGCATCCGCAACCACGAAGACCCGGTGGAGGCGCTCGGCATCGAGCGGGCCCGCCAGAAGCTGGCCGAGGCGGATTTGGTACTGTTTGTGGTGGATGCCCAGGCCGGCATGACTGCGCGTGATCACGAATTGTATGGCAGTATCCGGGAAAAGCCACACCTGGTGGTGCTCAACAAGTGCGATCTGGTGAGTGATGAACAGGCCAGAGTCCAGGCCGGTGACTTTGCCGGCACCAGGGTGGTGCCGGTTTCGGCCCAGCAGGGCGGAGGGATCGAGGCGCTCCAGGAGGCAATCTACCAGGCCATCGCGGCCGGGGCCGAGTTCACCGACCAGATGCCCTGCGCCCCCAATACCCGGCATCGAGCGGTGCTGGTGCGAACATTGGCAGCCTGCCGCCGGTTCGCCCGGGCCATGGAGGAGGGGGCCGCGGTCGATCTACTGGCGGTGGAGGTACAATCGGCGCTTGACGACCTGGGCGACATCATCGGGCTGACCACCCCGGATGAGGTGCTGGACGAGGTCTTCAGCCGCTTTTGTCTCGGCAAATAGCCGTTGGCCGGGTCAAATAAAAAATCCCGGTTTACCGCACCCCTGCGGCAAACCGGGATTTTTTTATTTGGCGGGCAACAGCTCGAGATGGGACAGGAGTCCTGTTAGGCGAAGCTGTCGGCGAAAAGTTGGTTGATGGCGGCGATCCCGTCGTCGCTGAGATAGCGGGTGCCGGAGCCGACAAAGGTGTTGTAGCAGATTTTTGGGCTGTCTTGCTGCCAGGCCCCTTCTTTCCAGGTGAACCACTGCTGGCGGGGCTGGTCGTAGACATGCAGCGGCCGGTTGAACAGCTTGGCCAACTCCACCGCCCAGCCGGTGCCGCCCTTCACCGAATTGTCCTCCAGGATGGAGCCCACCACAAAAATCTGGTGCCCTTTATTGACCATGTGGAAGATGGTCTGGAGCACCCGGCGAATCTTTTCGGTTTCATAATAGGTCCGATTCATCATCCGCGATGCCAGTTCCATGCTGATGTCGCCCCGTTGCAATTCCTCCTCGGTCAGAACCACCGAGTTACGGTCCCGATTGAGGCGATGGCCCTCAAAGGTGAAAATTACCTCCTGAGTTCCATATTTTTCGGCATTCTCGCCAAACAGGGTCTCGGCCCCCTTCAGCCCTCCGTGGTACAGCGTACAATCTTGTGCGTTCATGTTCTCTTCCTTTCAGTTTGTGGGAAAACGTGCGGCCACAAGCGGATACTCCGCGCCGGTGGCGCTGATCATACATTTCAATTCCGCGCTATTTGGTGGCTTTAAGAAACACCCGCCTGGGCGCAGGATATCCCTCCACAGTAAGCTGGTGATTGTCCTTGTCAATGAAATCTTCGTAAGATTCAAAGTTCATCCAGGCGGTCCGCCGTTGTTCGG
>WRKE01000029.1 GCA_009778235.1 Pseudomonadota bacterium | reverse complement strand
TCCCAGGTAGACGTCGAAGCGGACAGCCTTGCCCCTGCGGGTGTAGCTGGGGGCCAGGGCCGCCAGCGGTGTGGCCTTGAGCGGCCGCTTCACCACCACTTTCCGGGTCGAAACCGCCAGGGCCGCCGGCAGCAATGACTCGGGATCGCAGCCCTTGGGGGCGAGCAACTGCAGCAGCCGCAGCTCCTGGCCGACCAGGGCGGACTTGGTCCGTTCCGGGAACATGGGGTCAAGAAAGATCACCTCCGGCGGTTCAGGCAGCTTGAGCATCTGCTCACGGGCATCTCCCACCACCAACTCGATGCGTCCGGCCGCCGTTGCCAGGGCGGGGGTGTTCCGGGCCCGCGAAAGGCCATCGGCCAGTAGGGCGGCTATCACCGGATGCAACTCGATCATCCGTACCCGGCAGCCGGCCGCGGCAAGAAGAAAGCCGTCGCGGCCGAGACCGGCGGTGGCATCGATGACCAGTGGCCGGCTACAGCCCCGCACCTTGGCGGCCTGGACCAGCAGTTCCTGGCCGGGATGGAGCAGGCGGCGGCGGAAGTCCGGAGCGGAGAAATCAACCCGGAGCCTGCCCGGCAGCAGGGGATCGTTCGGCTTGATCAGCGAAAGCCCATCTGGGGCGAATTGGAGCAGGAGCGTTGCTGCCCGCGGATCCTCGATCAGGGGGATGGCCAGGGCATCGGCCAGGCATCGCAGCCGGTCTCCGCTGCAATGGGGGCTGACCAGCAGGGCAAGAGGTGTGGGCATCAGGGGAGGCGGAAAAATGGGATCAATGGTTGCTGATTGCCTTTTACGTGTCAACACAGTATCATAGCAACCCACTGAAAAGCAAACCAATGTTGGCTGTTCCCAAACCCTTGATCCGGGGATGGTCAGCCGCGTAGACACTGACGAGGCCGCGGTGCCGGATCCTGTCTTCCCTGAAACCGCACAAGAGCTGATGAGCATCGCTGATCCTAAGATAGTTGCTATTATCCCGGCACGTTACCAGTCAAATCGCTTTGAGGGCAAACCGCTGGCTCAAATTCAGGGCAAGCCCATGATCCAGCATGTGGTCGAGCGGGCCTGGCAGGTGCCCATGCTCTCCCAGGTGGTGGTGGCCACCGATGACGAGCGGATCGCCAAGGCAGTGGAAGGGTTTGGCGGCAGCGTGGTGATGACCCGACGCGATCATGCCACCGGCACCGATCGACTGGCCGAGGCGGCGGAACGCATCTCCATTGCGGACCAGGACGTGATTGTCAATATCCAGGGCGATCAGCCGCTGTTTCCTCCGGCCATTGTCGGGCAGGTGGCCGGGCCGCTGATGGCCGATCCCTCCCTGCCGATGGCAACCCTGATCTACAAGATCATCCGGCCCGAGGAGATTGCCGACCCCAACCATGTCAAAACCGTGTTCGACTGCCACAACAATGCCCTTTACTTTTCGCGTTCGCCGATCCCGTTCCAGCGCGATCCGGGCGAGCAGCCGCAGCCGACCTATTACAAGCACCTGGGCTTTTACGCCTATCGCAAGGGATTTCTTCTCACCTTTGTCGGCCTGCCCGAGGGCCAATGGGAGCGATTTGAAAAATTGGAACAGTTGCGCGCCCTGGAGTACGGTTACACAATCCGGGTGGTGTTGACCAACCACGATTCAGTGGAGGTCGACACCCCGAAAGATCTACTGAGGGTGGAGCAACTGCTCCAAACAACGGCGGCATAGGCGGTCCACTCGCAACAGGGAGCCAAGCCCCCTTTTTTATTCTCTCGGAGCAAGCGGTTATGGTTGGGCAGCAACCGTTCAAGAACCACCTGCAAGTCCTGACCTCGGATGGATTTTCTATCCTCGATGTCCTGCCGGGAACGACCCTGGAGGAAAAGGTCACCGCCATCGTCCTAGGCGGCACGGTCGGTGGTCTGCCCCCGGTGATCACCTCTCTTTTCACCAAGCTGAAGCAGAAGATCGAGGCGCTTGACACCAGTGCGGTTAAGATGGTGGTTTTTGGTGGCGGGACCGGTCTTTCCAATATTATCGGCGGCGATTCCCGGCGGCGGGGCTGGGCACGGCATCCCTTCGGCGGCTTGAAGGAGCCCTTTCCCCAGGTCAGCTCTGTGGTGTGCGTCACCGACGACGGCGGTTCCACCGGCGAGCTGCAGAAAGATCTGCCGCTGATCGCCTTGGGCGATATCCGCCATGTGCTCATTTCCTCGATTCGTCGTGAAAATCTCATCCTGACCTATGGGGTGGACCATACCGGCGCCCGTCGCTGCGCCGCCGCCCTCTTCGCGATTTTCAACTACCGTTTTATCTCGCCGCCCGCCTCGGCCACGGAACTGTTGCGCGACACCGGCGCGAACTTAAACGAACTGCCCGGCCCCATCTTGAGCTATCTCTCGGGGCTGGCCGAACTGCTCACCCACGACCCCCGGCTGACCCCGACCCTATACCGGCCCCAATGTTTGGGTAATCTGCTGCTGGCCGCCGCCATCTACCGCCAGTTGGACCCGGCGCTGAGTGCCACCGAACTGCTCTCCTCGCACCATCTGGTCCGGACGGCGACCATCCGCGGCCTGGACGAACTCTCGGATTGCCTTGGGGTGCAGCGGTCGTCGGTGCTGCCATGCACCACCACCTTGTCCCAACTGCAGGTGCTCTACGGCAACGGCGTGCTGGTCACCAGCGAATACAAGTCGAGCAAGGCGCGGCGCGGCTATCCGGTGGACAGGGTGCTGGTCGAGTTCAGCCACCCGCCCTCGCTCCCGGCGGAGGTGGTTGGGCTGGTGCAGCAGGCGGATATCATCCTGTTTGCCCCGGGCAGTCTGTATGCCTCGATCATTCCCATTCTCCAGATTCCCGGTCTGGCGGATGCCATCCGCGCCAACGCCACCGCCCTCAAGGTGCTGATCGCCAATATTTGGGTGCAGAAGGGGGAGACCGACGCCACCCACGATGCCCCGGACCGGAAATTTTACGTCTCCGACCTGATCCGGGCCTACCA
>WRKE01000028.1 GCA_009778235.1 Pseudomonadota bacterium | reverse complement strand
GGCATGATCCCCACCGGCAGCGCCGTGGCCGCCGACGTGGTCGACATTGCCCGCAACATCGCCAGCGGCTCGGTCGGCCGGGTGCCGGCGCTGTCCTATTTGCCCGGGCAGATGCGGCCGCGGCGCATCACCCCCATGGACGAGCTGTACGGCCCCTACTATTTCCGCTGCACCGTGCTCGACCAGCCCGGAGTGCTGGCGCTGGTCGCCGGCATCCTGGCCAAGCACGAGATCAGCATCGAATCGGTGATCCAGAAAGGGCGCAAGGAGATCGGCGCCGTGCCGCTGGTGGTCGTCACCCACGGCGCCAGGGAATCGGCGATCCGCGCCGCCCTGGAGGAGATTGGCCGGCTCGACTGCGTCACCGGTCCAGTGGTCAAGATCCGCATTCTGGAGGAGGAGTGAACCCGCTGGGTTTGCTCCCATGAGGCAATGAAATACGTTTTATTGATCGGCGACGGCATGGGCGATGTGCCTGTCCCGTCCCTGGGTGGCCGCACGCCTCTGGAGGCGGCTGAAACTCCGGCCATGGACCGCCTGGCGCGGCAGGCCGAGATGTTGCTGGTGCGGACCGTGCCCGAAGGCTATCCGCCGGGGAGCGACGTGGCCAACCTGTCGCTCATGGGCTATGAGCCGGAGCGCTGCTACACCGGCCGGGCGCCGCTGGAGGCGGCCAGCCTGGGGGTTTCGCTGGCCCCGGAGGAGATTGCCTTCCGCTGCAATCTGGTCCATGTCGAGCGGCCGGACGACGGCCGGCTGATCATGGTTGACTACAGCAGCGACCACATCACCACCGACGAGAGCCGGCAGTTGATCGAGGCCTTGCAGGCCGCCTGCGGCAACGAGCGTTTGCGCCTCTATCCCGGGGTGAGCTATCGCCATCTCCTGGTCTATCGCGGCGAGCTGCCGGCCGGGTTTGCCACGGTGCCGCCCCACGACCATTCCGACCAGGACGTGACCGGCTTTTTTAAGGCCTATGGACAGATCCCGGCCTTCCCGCCCCTGCTGGCCGCGGCCGAAGGCATCCTGGCCGATCATCCGGTCAACCGGGAGCGGCAGCGGCGGGGCAAGCGGACCGCCAATGGGATCTGGCTGTGGGGCGAGGGTAAGCGGCCGGCCATGGCGACCCTGGCTGATCGTTTCGGCATCCGGGGCGGCCTGATTTCCGCGGTCGATCTGCTCAAGGGGATCGGGGTGCTCGGCGGCTTGACCGTGGTCAACGTGGACGGCGCAACCGGCTATCTTGACACCAACTACGCGGGCAAGGCCCAGGCCGCGCTTGAGGTGCTGGCCAAGGATGATTTCGTGCTGGTGCACGTCGAGGCGCCGGACGAAACTGGCCACCAGGGGCTGGCGCAGGAGAAGGTGCGGGCCGTGGCCGATTTCGACCACAACATCGTCGCTCCGATTGCCGAGGCCATGGAGCGGCGGGGCGAGCCTTTCCGCCTGGTGGTGACCATGGATCACTACACCCCGATTCACCGCCGCACCCACGAGGATTGGCCGGTGCCGATGTTTCTCTACGATTCCAGGGGAGTCGCCGCGCCCTCCGGCCGGACCTATACCGAGGCCAACGTCCTGGCGGCGGTGCGGGAGAGTGGGCAGGCCCCGCTGTCCGGCGCGGCCTTTTTCCAGCGTTTTGTCGAGCGGGAGGCGCGGGGATGAGCAAACTGGCAGTCACCCTGGAGGAGCCGGTGTTCACCGCCACCTACCGGGTGATCTACGGCGACACCGATGCGGCGGGCGTGGTCTACAATGCCAACTACCTGCGCTATTTCGAGATCGGCCGCACCGAGATGATGCGCGCCTGGGCCTTGCCCTACCGTGCCATCGAGGAGCTGGGCTGTGTTTTGCCGGTGACCGAAAGCTATCTCCGTTTCAAGGCCCCGGCCGCCTACGATGACCTGCTCACCATCGCCACCTCTCTGGTCGAGGCGAGCAAGGTGAGCTGCCGCTTCCACTACGCCATCTCCCGGCTCGACGCGGCCGAGCGTCCCACCTTGCTGGTCAGGGGCTTCACCGTGCACGCCTGTGTCAACCGCCAGGGAAAACTGACGCCTTTTCCCGCAATTGTGCGCGAGAAGATCGAGGCGATTCTGGAAAAAGGGGCGGCAAGTCAACGCAACGGTTGACTTCGAGGTTCGATCAGGTATAATAAGCGGATCATGCCGCGGGGTGGAGCAGTCTGGTAGCTCGTCGGGCTCATAACCCGAAGGTCAAAGGTTCAAATCCTTTCCCCGCTACCAATATTCAAGGGTTTATGGCGAAAGCCGTAAACCCTTTTTTGTTGTTTTCTAACCTGTTTCTAACCAGAGGGTGAAATTGCCGGATGGCGTTTATCCTTGATCCATGCGGCTACCCAGCTTTGCGATGGTCTTGTTTCACCCGCCGGCCTCAGCGGCCTCGTCCCATGAGAACGCGGAGGACGATCGCCCCCAAAATCAGGGCCTGCATCACCCCGACCCCCACCAGGATCAGCTTGACAATGGAAGTGGTTTCGCCTTTCCCCTGCTCATCTTTGAAATCGAACAAACCCTTGAAGGTCAGATTGCTCAAGCCCTGATCCCGGCCCGAGGAAAGGCTGGTTGACTGAGCGGCATAGCTTCTTGTCTTCGACGGTCCAGGCCAGTCTTGCTGTTTGCCGCCAGGGGCGGGCGAGCCTGTATACAGGGAATCCTCTAAGGCGGTGCCCATGTTGTCAGCGGCGGCGGAATTTCCAGCCTTGGCCGGGGGTGCTCCGCCTTGGCCCCTGACCCAGAAATCGGCCTTATATGACTCCCGCCCTGGGACGGACGAGAAGGGGTCGAGACCGATGTCGAATTTGGGCGGCGCGGGCATGGGCGGTCTTCCCGCCACCGGGTTTCTGTTGCTGTCGGCCCCGGCCGCATTGTACCGTTCCGAGGCGAAGCCGCCGGCGCCCGCCGCATAGTTGATGGCGGCCGGGCCGCCGGCGGGGGAATGGCCAGG
>WRKE01000027.1 GCA_009778235.1 Pseudomonadota bacterium | reverse complement strand
TGCAGATTTTTGAGGCTTCCCTATTTTTCCGGATTCGTCAAACTTTGGGAGTCCCCCGGCAAAGCCGGGGGTTTACCCAAGGGAAATTAAATACCCGTCAGACAAGGCGGTCGGCCAAGTGCCCCGTTCATCGGCGGATCGAACTCGACTGAAGCCGCTTGGTTGCGAGGAAAGGAAGGGCGCTTCGGTCGTGACCAGGACAAACAGCGGATTGAGCAACCGCAGGCAATAATGCGTTCGGGACCATGCTCTTTCTTTGCAGTCATAGCCTAGCGGAAACATTCGGAAAGACAAGAGAGGAAAAATAGAGACAAATTGGGGATGTTTTCTATCCAAAAAGCATATCTCTCTAGGCCAATTTGCCGATAGCATTTCTTTTTTCAAGTCGGCCCGGCAACCCTGGCGCCCGACCGCGGCTGTTCGGCAATGGCCCTGGCTGCGCTGCTTGTTTTTTTGGTCTGATCGGGCCGGCTGTTATTGAGCGGCCAAGAAATTTCCCCTATCGGGGAGGATTATGGTAATGGAAGCGAGGGTTAGAACAACAAGAGCCAGCAAGAGAGGACAACAGGTGAAAAAGAAGCAGGCGGATCGTTTTATTTATATTGTCGGCGAACACCAGGAAGGCATTATCCCGGAGAACCCGGAAGTGTTCGCCTTTACCAAAAAATCGATGGAGAACATCGAAACCGGCGAACTGGCGCTGGTTTTAGCCAATGTTTTTGCCAGGGGACAGTATTTTCCCGGCTCCTCCGGTGCCCTGGCCTCGGTGATCCATGAATTTGTCGCCCGGTCGGAGCGGTACAAGCAGCAAACGGCCAAACTGAAAAAGGGGCGCTGCACCCTGGTCACCGCTTTCAAGCGGCTGGACGGCGAGATATCGGTCAAGGTCACGGCCGTCATGGAGGTTACATCGGCCAGCCTCGATCCGCAGCAGCCGGAAGGATTCCACCAATTGCTGATCAATGCCCTGCCCGGCTTCCAGGACGTCCTGGTCGAAGAGGCCTATGCCTCGGATTCCAAGCTGATCGACATCGTCAAAGAGGCAACCATGCACCATATCCAGGGATCATTGCAGTAACCGGTCGGGTTTGCAAATCTTAATCAGGTGTCATATCCTCACCCGCATTGCCGCTCTTACCTTGCTTCGGCTGATTGAGCCGAGGTTGCGTCGGGCTTCACCTTGACGGCAAAGACGGCGATGCGCAGTCTGCACAGCCCACACTCCCGCCTCATGTGGTCTCCGGGGACCAAAAAGCCAGAAAAACTGCTTGAGCAGCCCGATGAAACACAAACGCAGGACCTGCGTGCCTTTGGCTGGAAAATCGAGCGTGGGGTCTTACGGCAAACAAATTGATCACATCACGTTATTACTATGCTTTCCAGGGGAAAACAGCACTTGGCGGGAAACTCCTGTCTGAAGCGCTGACCTGTTGCAGGCCCCAAGGTCGGGCGCGGTTCGACGCCATCCCCGGCAGGCCGTGCCCCGAGACCGGATCAACCGGGATCGGGGCATGGTCTGCTTAAGGGATTGCGGACGCGGCTTGGTCCAAATCAGGGGGATACCTGTTGCCGGGCAGGATCTATTCCCTCAGGATCAATACCGCCTCAGGTAATTATTCAATTCCCAATCGGTGACCGCCAGGCGGTAATTGTCCCACTCCTTTTCCTTGCCTTCGATGTATTTTTCGAAGATGTGGCTGCCCAGCGTCTCCCTGGCGATCGGGTTGGCCTTGAGTTCCTGGATAGCCTCATACAAATTGGCGGGCATGCTGGCTATCCCCGCATCCATCTTCTCCGTGGCGGTCATCTCGTAGATATCGACGTCGGTGGATGGCGGCGGGGTGAGATTGTTCTTGATGCCGTCCAGGCCGGAGTTGAGCATCATGGCAAAGGCCAGGTAGGGGTTGCAGGTGGGATCCGGGCAACGCACCTCGGTGCGGGTGCTCAGTCCGCGGGAGGCCGGGATACGGACGAGCGCCGAGCGGTTGGAGACCGACCAGGCCACGTAGACCGGCGCCTCGTAACCGGCAACCAAGCGTTTGTAGGAGTTGACCAACGGGTTGGTGATGGCTGAGAAGCCACGGGCATTCTTGATGATGCCGGCAATGTACTTGTGGGCGATCTCGCTCAGTTGCAGCGGCGCCTGCTCGTCATAGAAGGCGTTGGTGCCGTCAAGGTTGAACAGCGACTGGTTGGTGTGCATGCCCGAGCCGTTGATGCCGAAGATCGGTTTCGGCATGAAGGTGGCGTGGAGGCCAAATTCGGCGGCGATCGAACGGACCACCCATTTGTAGGTGAGGGTGTTGTCGGCCGCGGTGATGGCATCGGCATATTTGAAGTTGATCTCGTGCTGCCCTTCGGCGCCCTCGTGATGCGAGGCCTCGATCTCAAAACCCATTGCCTCAAGCGTCTGGATGATTTTGCGCCGGCAGTCAATGCCGCCGTCATCGGGCTCGGCATCGAAGTAACCGGTGACATCGTCGGTGATGGTGGTGGGGCGCCCCTCCTGGTCGCGGCGGAACAGGAAAAACTCGCATTCGGTCCCGACATTCATGGTGTAACCGAGCTTCTTCGCGTCGGCAACGACCCGTTTCAAGTTATGGCGAGGGCAGCCGACAAAGGGGGTGCCGTCCGGTTTGTAGACGTCGCAAATAAGACGGACAGTGCTGCAGCCATCCTTCCCGCGCCAGGGCAAGGCGACAAAGGTGTTGTAATCGGGCTTAAGATGCATGTCCGACTCGTTGACCCGAACAAATCCCTCGATCGAAGAACCATCGAACATTATTTTGCCATCCAGCGCCTTTTCGACCTGGCTGCGCGGGATGGCAATATTTTTAAGAAATCCGAAAATATCGACAAATTGCATGCGCAGGATGGTCACTTTTTTTTCTTTGATAAATGCCAAGATTTGGTCACGGGTCATAACTCTGCTCCTTCT
>WRKE01000026.1 GCA_009778235.1 Pseudomonadota bacterium | reverse complement strand
TGCGGATTGGCGCCGATGGCGATGCGGGCGACATAGACCGTGCCGAAGGTGGAGAAGATCAGGCCCATATTCTTCTTGGGCATGTTCTTGCCGCCGGCGGCGAACTGGGCAACAGCCGCGCGCGGGGTGGATTTGGACATCTGGCCGCCGGTATTGGAGTAGACCTCGGTATCCATGACCAGGATGTTGACGTTCTTGCCGGAAGCCAGCACATGGTCAACGCCGCCGTATCCGATGTCATAGGCCCAGCCGTCACCGCCGATGATCCAGACCGATTTCTTCACCAGGTAATCGGCCACATGGTAGAGCCGTTTGGCGATGGCATTGGTTTTGCCCTCAAGAGCGGCTTTCAACTGGGCGACACGGCCTCGTTGCGCTTCGATCTCGGTCTGATTTTGCTGCGGTGCGCTGACCAGGGCTTTGGCCAATGCCTTGGCAACGAAACCTTCCTTGACCGCCGCTTCCAGAAGTTCGGCAGCTTGGCTGGCCAGTTTGTCGACAGCCTGACGCATACCCAGGCCATGCTCGGCGTTATCCTCGAACAGGGAGTTGGACCAAGCCGGACCACGGCCGTCGGCGCGCTGGCAGTACGGGGTGGTGGGCAGGTTGCCGGAATAGATTGAGGAGCAGCCGGTGGCGTTGGAAGCCAGCATCCGGTCGCCGATCAACTGGGTGACCAGTTTGATGTATGGGGTTTCGCCGCAGCCCGCGCAAGCGCCGGAGAACTCGAACAGCGGGCGTTTGAACTGGCTGCCCTTGATGGTGCCGACGTTGATCAGGCTTTCGTCGACCTCGGGCAGGGCCAGGAAGGCCTTCCAGTTCTTCAGGGAATCCAGCTTCACCGCCTCGGTGTTGGTGATCATGGACAGGGCACGGGTCTCGGTCTTGTTGCCGGCGGCGTCTTTCTTGCGGGCCGGGCAAACATTCATGCAGAGGGTACAGCCGCAGCAGTCGGGCGTGGAGATCTGCATGGTGAACTTCATGTCCTTGAACTCCTTGCCCACCGCATCAGCGGTCTTGAAGGAGGCATCGGCACCGGCGGCCTTGAGGGCCGCTGGGGTGGCAACCTTCATCCGGATGCAGCCGTGCGGGCAGACCAGCGAGCAACGGCCGCACTGGATGCAGGCTTCCGCATCCCAACTGGAGACCTGAACCGCGATGTTGCGTTTTTCCCATTGCGAGGTTCCGGTGGGCCAGCGGCCGTTGTTCGGAAATTGGGAAACCGGGATATCGTCGCCGTATCCCGCCATCATCTTGGCGGTGACGGTTTTGACGAATTCCGGAGCATCGGCGGCAACAGTCGGCGGCATCTCGTAGCCGGTAACCTTTTTGGGCACCTTGACCTCGACGATGTTTTCAATGGCGCCGTCAACCGCACCGTAGTTCATGTTGACGACCTTGTCGCCCTTGATGCCGTAGGTTTTCTTGATCGCCTTTTTGATCGACTTGATCGCGTCTTCTTTGCTGATGATGCCGGAGATGGCGAAGAAGGCGGTCTGCATGATCATGTTGATGCGGGCTCCCAGGCCAAGCGCCAGGCCGAGTTTGACCGCATCAATGATGTAGAATTTGATCTTTTTCCCGATCAGTTGTTTCTGCACCAGGGCGGGCAGATGATCCCAGATCTCGTCCTTGGTGAAGGTGGTGGTCAACAGGAAGGTGCCGCCGGTCTCCAGAGAGGCCAGCATGTCGTAGGTGTTCAGGAAGGCCGGGTTGTGGCAGGCGACGAAGTTGGCCTTGTTGATCAGATATGGGGCGACGATCTGGTTCTTGCCGAAACGCAGGTGCGAAACGGTCATGGAACCGGATTTTTTGGAGTCGTAGACAAAGTAGCCCTGAGCCGAGTTGTCGGTTTCCTCACCGATGATCTTGATGGTGTTCTTGTTGGCGCCAACCGTGCCGTCAGAGCCCAGACCGTAGAACAGGGCGCGGTAGACGTCGGATCCTTCGATATTGAAGGACCTGTCGTACTTGAGGCTGGTGAAGGCCACGTCGTCGTTCGGGCCGACGCAGAATTTTTTCTTCGGCGCCAGGGAGGCCATGTTGTCGAATACAGCCTTGACCATGGGTGGGGTGAACTCGGCGGAGCCCAGACCATAGCGGCCGTTGAGGATGACCGGGACGAACATGGTGGGGTTGGCCTCGGCGGCCTCTGTGACTGCGGTACGCACATCGAGATACAGCGGATCGCCGTTGGAGCCCGGCTCTTTGGTGCGGTCAAGGACGGTGATGCGCTCGACGGTGGGCGGCAGGGCATTGACCATGGCGACCGGATCAAACGGACGGAACAGGCGGACAATGACCAGACCGACTTTCCTGCCTTCGGCAACCAGGTGCTCGACGGTGGAGGCAACGGTCAGGGCGCCGGAACCCATGATGACGACCACGTCAGTGGCGTCCGGAGCGCCGATGTAGTCGAACAGGCTATACTGACGGCCGGTGAGGGCGGCGAATTTGTCCATGGTGGCCTGGACGATGCCCGGAACAACCTCGTAAAATTTGTTCACGGTTTCGCGGCCGATGAAATAGACGTCCGGGTTCTGAGCGGTGCCGCCGATGGTCGGGCGGTCCGGGGTCAGGGCGCGTTGGCGGTGGGCGATGACCAGTTCTTCGTCGATCATGGCGCGCATGTCGTCCATGGTCAACTGCTCAATCTTCATGACCTCGTGGGAAGTCCGGAACCCGTCGAAGAAATGCAAAAACGGCACACGGGCCTGCAAGGTGGCCGAGGTGGCAATCAAAGACATATCCTGGGCTTCCTGAACGTCTTGGGAGCACAGCATGGCCCAGCCGGTCTGACGGACGGCCATGACGTCGCCGTGGTCGCCGAAAATGGACAGACCCTGGCAGGCGATGGCGCGGGCAGTGACATGAAAGACCGTGGGCAGCAGCTCGCCGGCGATCTTGTACATGTTGGG
>WRKE01000025.1 GCA_009778235.1 Pseudomonadota bacterium | reverse complement strand
CCCAAGGTGTCCCTACGCCGCAGCCTCCTGACCCAGATGTCGCTGACCGCGAAGAATCAGGTCAAGGACATTGGCTTGCTGGGTCTGGCCGGCGCCTTGCTGGTCAAGTCCCTCCAAGACGACGAAAAATAGAATTCCCTTTTTCCTTTAAGTCGTCAATCCCCTGTCGTCCCGATGGACGGCAGGGGATTTTTTTTGGAAGGGAGGAAACCGCCGGTTCGCCAGGGGAAGAACAGAGGGCAATCATTTGTTTTTTTTAGAAACTCTGCTACAATAGAATGACTTGGCGAAAAAAATGCGCAACTTTCTTTTGTTCCGGTCCTTGGCGGCCGCAAGACGACTATGGCTGAGACATCCTTCACCCCTCCTGCCCCGGACCAAGCCAAGGAGACGATTGAAGCGGCGCCTTCGGGCAACGCCCTGTCGTCTCAGCCGCCGGAATGGCAGCCTCCCAGCCCGCCGGTCTTTGTGGTCGAAGATTCGTTCTACCGCTCCCGGACGCCACCACGGCCGGTCCATTGGTCCATTGCCTGGTCAGACCTGATGATGACCATGTTCATCCTCTTCCTCACCCTGTTTGCCCACCTTTACACCCATCAGGAACTTTTGTCCCACGGCAAGCCGAACAAGGTCGCCGACGAAACCGTCCCGGTCAATTCCGGTTCGGGGAAATCGTCTTTGCTCTTCCATCCCATCTCTCAAGACGTTTCGCTCAAGCGTGGGGAACAGCAGGAAGCCCCGCTGCCGCAACAGGAATTGCCGGGAGCTGACGTCCTGATCCGCCACCAGCAGGCGGAACTTCCTGAGCCGACTGCCAAGCCCCAACTGGACCCGATCCCGGAAGTTGGCAAGCCGCCGCATGCGCCGGCAAAGCAGCCTGAGCCGCAGGCCGAGGCACCGGCTCCCCCACCCGCGCCGGAGCCGGAACAGCCCTCTGATCTCAAGCAGCGGGAAGAGGCGATCTCCAAGATCTATGACTTGTCCAAACTCACCGTGACAAGCGAAAAACTGGAACGGTTCGCCTCGGTGGAGCTGGTCCCCGACAAGACCATGCGCATCATCCTCACCGGCGATTTGCTCTTTGATTCAGGGCAGGCGGAATTGACCCACCCAGCCATCCACTCCCTGAAGAAACTCACCGCCGTCATCAAAAAAACACCCTACATGATTAACGTGATCGGCCATACCGACGACCGTCCGGTCAAGAACGCCCGCTTTCCCTCGAATTGGGAACTGTCGCTGGCCCGGGCCAGCCGGGTGGCCCGCTTTCTCATTGAAGAGACCAAACTGCCGTCCACCCAGTTCGCTGTTTCCGGTTACAGCGCTTTCAGACCGCTGCACCCCAACACCAGCGAGGAAAACCGCAGGGCCAACCGGCGAGTGGAAATCATCCTGTCCAAAGAGCTGCCCCAGGCTGAGGCGGCAACCCCCACCAATCTTAAATAATTCCGCTATATTGCCATGCAACGAAAAACCTGTATCGGCCTTATCCTCTGCGGCCTCATCTTCCTGGGCGGCTTTTTGTTCAAAGGCAGTTTAAGCTTTTACTTCAATATCGCCAGCCTGATGATCGTGGCCGGCGGCAGCGCCACCGCGGCGCTACTCAGCTTTCAGCTCGAACGATTGTCCATCGTGTTTAAGGTTGTCCGTTCCTCCTTTGGCAGCCAGTTGAAATCCGAGGCTGAGATCGTCGATATCCTGATCAATCTGGCGATCAAATCCCGGATAGAGGGCATCCTCTCCCTGCAACAAGACGAGGACCAAACCTCGATCCATTTCCTCCGCCGGGGGCTCGGCTGCCTGGTGGACAACTACGAGCCCCATCAGATCCGCGACATCCTCAACACCGAAATGTATTTTTTCAAACTGCGCCGCGAGGACAGCGAGCGGGTGCTGCGCACCATCGCCGATTTTTGCCCGGCTTTCGGCATTGTCGGCTCGGTGGCCGGACTCATTCCGATGCTGGCGGGCATCAATGATACCGCCATCATTCTCAAAACCGTGCCCCTGGCCCTGACCTCCATTCTCTATGGCCTGGTTTTCGCCAATTTCTTTTTCATTCCCTTTGCCGCCAACCTGCGCGAGCGCACCAACCGAGAACTGCTCCTGCAGAAAATCATCATGGATGGCATTCTCGCCATTCAAAGCGAGGTCAACCCCACCGTGCTCCGTACCAAGCTGCTCTCCTTTCTCACCCCCGCGGACCGGCGGGCCGATCTGGTGCCGCTCTCCCGGATTCGGGAACGATTCCACATCCAGGTCGACGATCGCTTTGATCCTGACAGCGTGGATGACCGCCCCGGACCGGCAGTCTCCTGACCTTTTTTATTTGTTGGCAACTGTCCCGCAAAAAGGATACACCTGCTGTGGACTGGCTGGCCTTGCCCCTGAACAATGGGGCCGGATGATACGGCCAGGCGTGCGTTCACACGCTCAAGCGTCAGGAGCGATCATTCAGATTTTGATGAGACCTGGGCGAACGTAAAGCCGTTGCCGTCCTGCCGGGCGAAGGGCTCTGCAACCGGGAAAAGGGGCGAACTGTTCGAACGCAACGAGCTGAACCACCCCAGAACGCTGCACTGTGCAGAGAGCCACTTTTAAATAGGCGGCTCCAACAAGCCGCCTATTGAATAACCGACCAATATTCCACTTATTCCTATGTCCACACCCTTTGTTCATCTCCATGTCCACACCCAATACTCCATGCTCGATGGCGCCATCCGCGTCTCTGATCTGATCGAGAGCGCAAAAAACTTCGGCATGGGCGCGGTGGCGATCACCGATCACGGCGCCATGTACGGGGCGCTGGAGTTTTACGAAAAGGCCAAGAAGGCCGGAATCAAGCCTCTGGTCGGCTGCGAGTTCTACCTGGCGGAAAACGGCATGGA
>WRKE01000024.1 GCA_009778235.1 Pseudomonadota bacterium | reverse complement strand
GTCTGCCGTTTTTGTACTGACAAGGAAATTGTCATTGATTACAAGGACGCGAAAACATTGAAAAATTTTGTCACTGAACGGGGCAAGATCGTCCCCCGACGGATTTATGGCACCTGTGCCAAGCACCAGCGGCAATTGACCGAGGCAGTCAAGAGGGCCCGGCAACTGGCCCTGCTGCCCTACATGGGGAATACTCAGTTTTAACCTGTCATCGGGATGGATGGAACCGGGCCTGGACGGCGGCCGTTCTTCTGGCCGCCCGGTCAATTCTTACTGCTGTTTGCCCTGTTTTTTCTGCCCGCCGCGGCACCCTCCGTGTTGGGATGGATGACAGGACTCTTGGCGACGCCGGTGTTCATCCTCCTGGCTGCGCACGGTCTTGCCAAGGGTTGTCGGCTCGCAGCAGTAAGCCTGGTGGTAGCGGGCGCAAGCGCCCTGCTGGTTCAGCAGGGAGAGATGTTTGTTTTTTCCCTGACCTTGGCGCCCTTGGGCGTAGCGCTGTTCTGTAGCGCCCGGGCCGGTGATACTGCCGCCCAAAGCGGCGCCAAGGGATTGGCAGTCCTCGTCATCACCTGGTTTCTGTTCTGGGCGGCGTACGGTTTTTTGACCGGGACCAATCCCTACAACCTGCTGCTCAAGGTGATTGACCTTGGCTTGGAACAAACCCTGGAGTTGTCCAAGTCCAAGGAAGCCGGACTCTCTCCGGAAATGATCATGGGGTTGAGCGAGAAGACAGCCGCCATGCGGGAAGTCATGCCCCGCATTCTTCCCGGCCTGTTGGTGGTGGTGGTCGTGTTCACCGTCTGGTTGAACATGGCGCTGGTCAACAGCCTGTGCAACCGGTTGACCGGCAATGCCCCTTGGGGGGCATACGCGACCTGGCGCCTGCCGGACCACATGGTCTGGCTCCCCATCGGAGCCATTGGCGTGGCGCTGTTCGGCCAAGGTGCCCTGCAGAATGTCGGCAGCTGGCTGGTCATGATTTCGGGCACGCTCTATTTCTTCCAGGGACTGGCCGTGCTCATAGCCATGTTCGAGCGGTGGCGCGTGCCGCCGCTCGTGCGGATGATTTTGTACTTTGTCATCTTTTTGCAGACCTACGGCCTGATGCTGATTGCCGTGCTGGGATTGATCGATGTCTGGTGCAACTTCAGAAAACCAAAAGAAACCAATGCCTGACGGCCGAGCGATTAGATCGACACCAAGCCGGCTCGTTTGACCATTGCAAGAAAAGATACAACCAAGAGGGTCTGATCCATGGAAATCATCTTAAAAGAAACCATTGAAACGCTGGGCCAGGAAGGTGAGGTCGTCAAGGTTAAGCCCGGCTATGCCCGCAATTTCCTTATCCCCAAACAAAAGGCGGTTTTGGTTACCACGGCATCTCTGGCACAGCTGGAGAAGGAAAAACAGGCGATCGCCGCCCGGTTGGCCGAACAGAAGAAGCAGGCCGAAGGCCTGGCCGCACAGCTTGCCGGCAAGGTCATTGAGCTCAGCAAGCGGGCCGGTGAGGAAAACCGCCTGTTCGGGTCAGTCACCAATAACGACATCGCCCTGGCCTTGCAGGAAGCAGGCATTGCCGTGGACAAAAGAGCCGTGATCCTGCCGGAACCGATCAAAACCATTGGCGAGTTCGCGGTGATGATCAAGACCGGCTATCAGACCACGGCATCCGTCCAGGTCCAGGTCGTGGCGAAATCCATCGGCGAAGCCTGAACATTCAAGTCTAAGGATCGTGCCCTCCCGTGAAGGCCAACGAGGGGCCAAGGTTCTAAGCGACGCCTGATCGTTTTGGCCTAGCTTTTCCTTTTTTTGTATTCATACCGGGTAACCCGGCTCAAGTGCCTTTTCTGTAACCGGAAAAGGCACTTGTTTTTTTCGACGTGCCATTCCCCAGTCAGACAGGTATAGTTGTGGCCGCTTACGCCATCCACCCCTGATCTCGTTTAAGAAAAACAAAAAATAGATTTCATGCCACCGACCGTTCCCGCTAGCGTCACGCTTGCCAGCAAAATGATCCCTCCCCAAAATATCGAGGCGGAGCAGGCGGTTCTTGGCACGATTCTCCTCCAGGACAAGGCCCTGTTGCATGTCATCGAGTCGCTTTCGCCCGATGACTTCTACCGTGATGCCCACAAGACGATCTATGCGGCCATGCTCGCCTTATTTGAAAGGCGGGAGCCCCACGACCTGATTACGGTCACCGGCCTGCTCAACGACCAGAACAAGCTGGATGAGATCGGCGGGGCCTCCTATCTGGCCTCGCTGACCGACGTCATTCCCTTCACCGGCTCCCTGGTCCATCATGCCCAGATCATCCGGAAAAAATCGGTTCTCCGCCGCCTGATCCAGTCCGCCTCCGAGGTGGCGGCCCGCTGCTTTGATTCCCAGGACGACATTGAATCCCTGGTCGACCAGGCGGAAAAGACCATCTTTGAAATCGCCCATTCCAACAAGGGCCTGGGCTTTCAGCCCATGTCGGAGGTGGTACCCCGGGCCTTTGACCGGATCACCAAGCTCTTTGACCGGCAGGAGCACATCACCGGCGTGGCCACCGGCTACGAAGAACTGGACCGGATGACCGCTGGCCTGCAATCGGCTGAAATGATTGTTCTTGCCGCCCGCCCCTCCATGGGCAAAACCGCCCTGGCGATGAACATCGTCCAACACGCCGCCCTGATCGGCAAAATTCCGGTGGCCGTGTTCAGCCTGGAAATGTCCACCGAATCCCTGGCGCTGCGCATGCTCTGCTCTTTGGGGAGGATTGATTCCCAGCGCCTCCGAACCGGTAAACTCCTTGAAAACGACTGGCCGAAACTGACCCGCGCCACCGGCATGCTGTCCGACGCCCCCATCTTCATCGATGATTCCGC
>WRKE01000023.1 GCA_009778235.1 Pseudomonadota bacterium | reverse complement strand
GGGGTCGGTTCGCGGCCCAGCTCCTTGAGCAGCGAATAGAAGGCCTTGAAGAACTGACTCCGCAGCTCCAGGAAATGCACCGGCAGCCGGATCGTGCGGGTCTTGTCCAAGATGGCCCGGGTGATGGCCTGGCGAATCCACCAGGAGGCATAGGTGGAGAACTTGTTGCCTTTTTTGTAGTCAAAGCGAAAAACAGCCCGCATCAGGCCGAGATTGCCTTCCTGGATCAGATCGGCCAGGGTCAGGCCCTGGTGCATGTAGCGTTTGGCAATGGAAACCACCAGGCGCAGGTTGGCCCGGATCATCGAATCCTTGGCAAACTCGATCGAACGGTTGTATGCTTCTATCTTGGTGCTCAACTCGAACAGCTCGCGCCTTTCCGGATAATTCCGGTTGGCAATACCGACGCAGTGGCGCATATAATTGAGTTGCTGTTTCTTCGGTTTGAGCGTCGGGTCGCGGCGCTGCCAGAGATCGATGCGGTCCACCAGCATCTTGATCTCGGACACGCCGGATTGATCCAGGCGGATGGCATTGATGATGGCATCAAACCCTTCGCGGATCGTCTTGGAATACTTGGCCTCCTCTTCCGGGGTCAGCAGGTCGAACTGCCCCATCTCCCGCAAATAGGTGGTGGTGGTTTCCTCGGATTCGTGCTCTTCGCTGTCAGGCAGACTGTCGGAGACGGCTTCGTCATCGCCGCTTTTTTTTCCGGTCCATTCTTCACCGGAAAGGGTCTTGCGCTTGCCTGATTCTTCCTGGGTAACAATCTCGATATTGTTTTCGCCCAGAAAATCGAAGAGCTCTTCGATGGCCCCAGGATCCTTTATCTGTTCAGGGAGGAGTTCGTTGAGATGTTGAAAGGTAATACAACCCTCGTCTTTTCCGGCCTCAAGAAGGTCATTTTTTATACCAGAGAGCACCGTCTTCTCCTATCTATTTGCGCGTGAACACAAAGGTTTAAAAGAAAAAATAAGCCTTCAGATTACTCTTTCACAGGAAAAAAGCAAGTAGAGAGTGCATTATGCGTGAAAAAAAACAAAGATACAAACCATTTCAGCGAATGGGCGCCCACGCTGCAAGCCCCCTTGTTGTCACGGAAGGAAGGTAAGATTATGAAGAGGAACGGAATAGTGGTAAACATTCTCCAGCAAAGGTCAAGCGGAATTTTGCTGCCAATTTTTTCCCTGCCCGGCCCACACGGCATCGGCGACCTGGGGCCGTCCGCCCTGCGGTTCATCGATTTTCTTAAAGATAGCGGACAAAGCTGCTGGCAGATCCTGCCCATCGGGCCGGTCAACCCCTTGTTCGGCAATTCCCCCTATATGAGCCCTTCGGCCTTTGCCGGCTCCCCGCTCCTGATCAGTCCCGAGACGCTGATCACCCAGGATCTGGTCCGGCCGGAGGAGATTAAACCACCGGAGTTTTCCGAATACAGCGTCGACTACGGCCGCATCACCCGGCATAAAAATCAATTGCTCGCCCTGGCCTGGCAGCGGTTTCAACGCCGCGCGGACCGCTCTGAGCTGCTCAGCGCCTTCATTCACCATCATCCCTGGTGCATCGATTACGCCCTGTTTGTCGCCCTCAAAGAGCGTTACCGCGACCAACCGTGGTACGAGTGGCCCGAAGAGATCCGAAAACGCGGGCCAGAGGCGCTGACCCAAGCCAAAACAGCCCTCAAGGAGCGGATCGATCCGGTGGTGTTCAACCAATATCTGTTTTTCAGCCAATGGCAGCAACTGCGGGAATATGCGCAACAACAGGATATTCGCCTCATAGGGGATCTGCCCATCTATGTGGCGCTGGATAGCGCCGATGTATGGGTCAATCAGGAGATCTTTCAGCTTGATCCGATCACCGGCACCCCAACCGATGTGGCCGGAGTGCCACCTGATTATTTCAGCGTAACCGGGCAGCGCTGGGGCAATCCGCTCTATCGCTGGACCACTGGAGACACGGCAATTCAGACCAAGCTCTGGGATTGGTGGGAGCATCGTCTGCGGCTGAACTTCCTGTTGGCCGATACGCTCCGTATCGATCATTTTCGCGGATTTTCAGCCTATTGGGCGGTTGATGCCATGGAGGAGACCGCCATCAACGGGAGGTGGCTACCAGGGCCGGGGCAGCCGTTTTTCGAAGAGATGGATCAACGCTTGGGGGGCATGTCCATCATTGCAGAGGATCTCGGTCTGATCACTCCGGAGGTGGCGAGGCTGCGGGACAATCTTGGTTACCCGGGAATGAAGATCCTGCTCTTTGCCTTTGACGGCAACCCCCAGAATGCCTATCTCCCGTACAATATAGAAAAAAACAGTGTGGTCTACACCGGGACCCACGACAACGACACCGCGGTCGGCTGGTTTCTCAATCCTGAGGTCGCAAGCGCTAGCAAGCAGCGGGCCAAACGGTTCGTCAACCGGCTGGATGACCAGGCTGGCTCCTTCCACCAGGAACTGATCCATCTGGCCCTGTCTTCACCCGCCAACCTCGCAATTCTGCCCATGCAGGACGTGCTCGGCTTTGGCAACGACTGCCGTTTAAACGTCCCCGGCGTGCTGGCCAACAACTGGCAGTGGCGCTGCGCTGGCCGCTACCTCAACCCTGAGACAGCGGCCTGGCTGCACGATCTGACCGAACTGTTCGGCCGGCTGCGGCCATTGGTCGATTGCCAAGCCCAAGTACCCCCTGAGCCATGATTCGACCGCAAGGGCCATTTGTTAAAATCTAGCTGAATTGGTGTGAAAATTTGAGTGTATTTGGCGAACTGATCTGACTGGATGCTCTGCGGGCAGTGAGGTGAAAACACAACAGACGCCTGTCATGACTTCTACTTCTGTGCTCACACCCGGAT
>WRKE01000022.1 GCA_009778235.1 Pseudomonadota bacterium | reverse complement strand
ATCTTATCGATGGTGGCATCATCAATCAGTTTATCCCCGGTCCTGGTCTTCACATAAAAAACATCGATCAATTGCTCGGCCTCGGTGGCGATGCGGGCCCGGTGGATGGACAGTTCGAAATCGGCCAGGATCTGACTCAACTGATAGAGCGTCCCCCGGTCATCTCCACCGTAGACCTCGATGATGGTGTACAACGCTGCGGTCTGGTTGTCGACGACCACCTTGCGTTCCAGCCGCTGCACCGGACGATTGGGGCCATCCTGCCGCAAGTGGCTGCGGGCGTGGAGCTGATAGCCGACATCCAGCCGGTAGTTGAGCGCCAGATTGAGATCCCGCTCCACCGCCTGCCAATCCAGCTCATCGAAACGCAGCGGGATGGCGGGGACCACCTCCAGGGTATCGACCACCGTGCCGTCCGGCCAGGTGAAGATCTGGGCCGACAACACCGTCAGGTGATGCAGGGCCAGCACCCCGCAAAATTTCGCCAGCAGGCCGATCCGATCTGGCCCCATGATCAAGAGCGACCAAAAGCGTTCGCCCGATTCTGGAAAGAGCAGGGCCTGCTGGGTCAAACGTGCCGTCTGTTCCGCGTGCACCCTGAGGTGACGCAGTACCGCCGGCGGGCTGAAACTTAAGAGATAATCCGCCGGCAAGCTCTCCACATCCATCTTAACTTGCGCACCATCCAGTTGAGCCAAGATTTGTTCGCGCAGCCAACTGACACCCTGGGCCTCTTCCTCCTGGCCAAAGTCGTCGAAAAAACACTTGCCGCTGAACCAGACCTTGAGACTCAAATACAGTTCGGTCAACAAACCGGCCTTCCAGTCGGACCAGGCCGCAGGGCCCGTGGCTTTGGCGTCGGCGATGGTCAGCAGGTAGAGCATGGTGAGCCGCTCGGCATCGCCGATCAACTCCGCTGCCTGGCGAATGAAGGCTCGATCGCTGAAATCGCGCCGCATCGCATTCTCCGCCAAGTACAGATGGTGGCGGATGAGAAAGGCCAAGGTGGCGACCGCCTCGGCCGACAGATGCAGCCGGGCGCCGATGCCAGCGGCCATTTCCGCCCCGAGGATCGAATGGTCGGTCCGGCGGCCTTTGCCGATGTCGTGCAGAAGCGCGGCCAGATAGAGCACCGCGGGCTGGCTAAGTTCGGCAAACGACTCCGGCTGTTCCCGCCGCAACTCGTTCAGCTCGGCCACGGTCTGCAACTGATGACGATCAACGGTGTAGAGATGATACAGATCGTGCTGAGCCAGCGATTCCACCCCGGCGAATTCTGGAAGAAAGCGGGTCAGCAACCCGGTGGCCAGCATGGCCTCCAGCACTGGAAAAATCGGCTCTGACCGGGTCAGCAACTCGAAAAAGGCCTTGGCCACCCGTTTCGAAGAGCAAAACCGGTCGTCCGCCAGGAATAAATGGCTGGCCACGCTCCGTCGGGTGCGGTGGTGCAGCAGTGCGCCGACCCGGCCTGCCTGGAGAAAGAGCCGCATCAGCAGCAGAGGCCGGGCTGTCAATTCTTCCGGCGAGCTCAGCCGCACCGTGCCTCCCCGCAGCACGATCCCCTTCTCCAGCCGCTGTTCCGGCGTCGAACCGGCGGTCAGCCCCAGCACTTCGTGCACATGTTCAAAGAACAGATCAGTGACCACGGAGACGGTCTGCAGGTGGCTGTACACCTCCCGCATGAGATGCTCGACCCCGAACACACCCTCGCTATCCTGATAATCCAAGGCCTGGGCCAGCGGCTGCTGATCCTTGAAAATCAGATGATCGCTCTTGCGGCGGCACAGCAGATGCAACTGGTTGCAGATCGTCAGCAGCACGGACCAGGCATGTTCGAAGACCTGCCGACTCTCCGCCTCCAACATGCCCGAGGACTGGATGGCGGCAAGGTCCTGAAGCCCAAAGACCCCTTTGGCCACCCAGCCCATGGCTTGGATGTCCCGGAGCCCGCCCTTGCCTTCCATGAGGTGCGGCTCGAGCAGATAGGCGTGGCCGCCGAATTGCCGCCAACGCGCATGCTTGCCGGCCGCAATGGTCCGCACGAAGTCGAGCCGGCGGCCATCCAGCACCTGCTTGGCATAGCAGGCGCGCAACTCAGCAAACAAAGCGGGCGAACCCGCGATCAAGCGCGCATCCAGCAAGGCCACCTGGAAATGAAAATCCTCAAGGGCAAATTGCACGGTGTTCTTGAGATCGCACAGGCTGTGGCTGACCGCAAATCCCTCTTCGTCAAGTGGAGACAGCAAGTCCTCGGCAACTTCCTTCATCGATTTCTTGGCTCGGCCGTCATGGAGCAGGAGCAGATCGATGTCCGAATAAGGGGACAACTCCTGACGGCCGTAATCGCTTAAGCCCACCACGGCAAGACCGCCCTCGGCCAGCCGCACTGCCTGGGCGCGGGAGAATCGGTCAATGATAAAGGTATCGATCAAGCCAGCCGAGCGGCGCAGAACTTCCTGGATGGAGAGCCCTTCCCGCCTGGACCCGGCCAGGGCTTCCTGCTTGGCCCGCAGCCCAGGAGCCATCAGATGGCTCCGCTGCCGGCTGCCCGGGTTCTGGTGCCGGCGATATTCAAAACATCCTTGACCTGATCAGGCTTCAACGGCCCGATAGGGGCTCTGTTGATTCTTTCCATGTCCTGCTCAACAGTTTCGCCCCGGGCATCAAAACCATTGCCCAGCTCCAGAGCGGATTGTCAACCAAACGGTCCAGCGCAGATTAAGCACCATCGAGGCGGGAAAACAGCCCTGGCCAATCACCACCCTTCAATATTTACAATTTTGTATAATTTTAAAAACAAATCTAACAAATAAGTGGCAATTAATCAATTATTCTTTACCCTGCCCCACC
>WRKE01000021.1 GCA_009778235.1 Pseudomonadota bacterium | reverse complement strand
GGCTGGGGCGAGCCCTTTCTCCATCCACGCCTCTTTGATTTCGTGGCCTTAGCGCGCCAGGCCGGCTGTGCGGTGTCGAGCACCAGTTGTGGGCTGCTGATGGATCAAGAGATTGGCCGCCAAGTGGTGGCCAGTGGGATGGATGTGCTGGCCTTTTCGCTGGCAGGCACGGATGAGGCGAGTAACGCTATCCGGAGGCGAGCGCCTTTTGCCCGGGTCTGCGAAAACATGCGGCTGATGGCGGGGGTCAAAAAGGCCATGAACGCTGCGCATCCGCGTCTGCATTGTGCCTATATCTTGCTGGCGGACCGGATGGAAGCGGTGCTGGCCCTGCCGGATCTAATCATGAAACTCGGTCTGCAGGCCGCGGTGGTCAGCACCCTGGATTACCTTGCCGTCCCGGGACAGGAATTTCTTGCATTCGCCCCGCATGAGGCGGACAAGATCGCGAAGGCCCGGGATCTCTTGGAAAAAGCAGCAGCCCGGGCGGCAAGGCTTGGCCTGGGTTTTCATTATGGACTGCCTAATCCAGAGCCTTGGGGAACCTGTCGGGAGCAGGTGGACCGCAGCCTGTATGTGGATGGCGATGGCGCGCTTTCACCCTGTATTTACGTAAATGTTCCGGTAGAAGGCACAGGCGCGCATCGTCTGGTCTTTGGCAATGTCAATGAGGTCGATGGATTCGTCTGCTGGCAAGGGGAACGCTTTGCGGCCTTCCGTAAGGCGCTGGCAACAGGCAGGCCAGAGCCTCCCTGTGTCCATTGCGCCAAGCGTTTTGAAAAAATGTCAGGGAGTACAATAGATTAAAAGCAGTTTCGGTTGTATTAATGGCTGTTGCGGCCGCCTCCGTTGCGGCGCGGTTGCGCCTCGGGTTTACGCATGCGCACCGCCAGCGAACTGGGGCCGCAGAGATGGGTGATCCGCTGGAAAAGCTCGGTCGAGGGCCGGATGGCCATGTCCTTGAGCACCTGGATGTCCACTTCGCCCCGGTTGTCGAAATGCAGGGTGAGGAGCACCGGGGTGGTGCCGCGGTGCTGGTACAGCAGCTCTTTTAATTCCATCATGTGTCGCCGCGAGGTTGCGGCGGCCTGCAGGGTGATGGTCGCCTGCTCGCTGTAACGCTCCAGGGTTTCGGCCAGACTGGAGATTTCCTGGGCAACGAGCTTGGCCCCCCGCTCGCTTTGTTGCACCGTGCCGAGCACGATCAGGGGCTGGTCACTGGTCAGGAGAGGGGCGCATTCGGCAAAGGTCGTGGGGAAGACAACAACCTCGATGCTGGAACTCATATCCTCGAACACGGTGAAGGCCATGCGTTCGCCTTTTTTCGATTTGTGCTCCTTGTAGGAGGCCAGCAGGCCGCCGATCCTCACCACCTGGCCTTCCCGCAGCTTTTCGGCCCCGACGATGTCGGTATCGACCACCCGCTTCAAGTCATCCATCACCCCCTCCAAAGGGTGACCGGTGAGGAAGAAACCCACGGTCTCCTTTTCATGGGCCAGCCGTTCCAGCTTCGGCCAATCCTCGATTTCCGGCAGGGCGACCTCCTGGCTCTGTTGCTGGACACCAGCCGGCTGAGCAATGGCGAACAGGTTCATCTGGCCGCTCATCCGGTCGCGCTGCACCGCCTTGGCCCGCTCAAGACAGAGGTCCAGGGCCTCCATGTACTGATTCCGGTTGGCATTGAGGGTATCGAAGGCCCCGGCCTTGATCAGGCTCTCGATCACCTTGCGATTGACCTTGGAGGAATCGACCCGGCGGCAAAAATCGGCCAGCGAGTGGTAGATGCCGCCGTTGTCGCGTTCGGCCAGGATCGATTCCAGGGCCGCGCCGCCGACATTTTTCACCGCGGCCAGGCCGAAGCGGATCCGATCGTTGATGACCGTGAAGTCGTTGACCGATTCGTTGATGTCCGGCGGCAATACCTCGATTTTTTCCTGCCGGCACTCGTTGATGTATTTGACGACCTTGTCGGTGTTCTCCACGTCGCAGGAGAGCAGGGCCGCCAGGAATTGGGCCGGGTAATGGGCCTTGAGATAGGCGGTCTGATACGCGATCAGGGCATAGGCCGCCGAATGCGACTTGTTGAAGCCGTAGCCGGCAAACTTGGCCATCAGGTCGAAGATGTATTTGGCCTTCTCCTCCGGGACATTGTGCGCCTTGGCCCCGGCCATGAACTTGCCCCGCTCCTTTTCCATGACCTCCGGGATTTTCTTGCCCATGGCCCGGCGGAGGATGTCGGCGTCGCCCAGGCTGTAGCCCGCCAGGATGTTGGAGATCTTCATCACCTGTTCCTGGTAGACGATGACCCCGTAGGTTTCCTGGAGCACCGATTTAATCTGGGCCAGCGGGTAGTCGGCCGGTTTGCGGCCGTGCTTGGTCTCGACAAAGGTGTCGACCATGCCCGAATCGAGCGGACCCGGCCGATACAGGGCAACCAGCGCGATCAGGTCGGAGAACTGCTCGGGTTGCATCTTGATCAGCAACTCGCGCATGCCGTCGCTTTCCAACTGGAAGACGCCCAGGCTGCCGCCCCGGCACAATAGGGCATAGGTCTTGGGGTCGTTCATCGGGATCTTGCGCAGATCGATCTCGGCCCCGATATCGCTGGCGATCAGCTTGAGCGCCCGGTCAATCACGGTCAGTGTCTTCAAACCGAGGAAGTCGAACTTGATCAGTCCGGTTTTCTCGGTGTATTTCATGTCGTACTGGGTCAGGATTTCCTTGTTTGGACCGATGCACACCGGCAGGTATTCGACCATCGGCTTGGGCGAGATGACCACCCCGGCGGCATGGGTCGACTTGTGCCGGGCCAGCCC
>WRKE01000020.1 GCA_009778235.1 Pseudomonadota bacterium | reverse complement strand
CCTGGGGCGCCCGCCCCTGCCGTCCGGCCTGGCTGGCCTGCACCACCCGTACCAGCACGCCCGCGCCTTGGGCGACATCGTAGGCGGAGAGGCTGAACCGCTGTTTGAGGTCATTGGTCCCCAGGAGCAGCACGACCAGATCCAGCGGCCGATGCGATTCCAGACAGGGGATCAGGTAGTCGCGCCCATTCTTGTAACCTTCGATGGGGTCATCCCAGACGGTGGTCCGGCCGCCCAACCCCTCCTCGATCACCTCCCAGCCATGCCCCAGCACCTGTCCCGCCACCCTGGGCCAGCGCGTGGTTTCGTCAAAGCGGTCCATGGTCACTGGATCGTAGCCCCAGGTATTTGAATCTCCATAGCACAGGATGCGTCGGATCATCTTTTCCTCCCCATGAAAATCCGTCCCGGAGGCGGTATGGAAACCTTGTTACCTCGTTCGCTTTGCGTACTCCAAGTTTATCCAGCCACCTAAACAAATCCGGGCCGCAAAATCAAGGGAGCGTTCTTCCACATCTTTTTTTGAAAATCATCTGGCCGGCTGCCATTGATCGTCCGGCCAGGTGCTGGCATTTCCAGCGCTGTGGGGCTGTATATCGTTGATCTTGCCCGGCACTCTTGCGTACATCAATTTGTTTGATTGAGGCACAGGGTGGCGCTTTTGAGGTTGCCGCAACCCCTGGGGCACTGGCGCTTGCAGGACCACGCTGGATTCCCTTGGCATTTTGGCCTGAGATGACCGTTGTCAAAATAATTAAAATAACGTATTGTGGCCCCTGAAAGATTCACCCGTTCCCCGCCGCCTGCCGCCCGTATTCCGTCGTTTTTTCCCTTGCAGAAAGAAATACTCGGGGTTTGGTGGCGGCGATCACTCTTAAGCCCGGGACCGCGACGGAGCAATGCCGCTCTTGCCTCCTGTCGCCTCAACCCATGATTTTCATGCACCGTCAACAAGGAACATCCCATGATCAACAGACCATCTTCCGTTTTCCGCACCAGTTTTTTCCTCTCCTCGCTGATTGCCTGCTTCGTCACCACGGCCGAAGCCAAAAGCATCGGCAAGGATCAGGTCAACATCCGTGAACAGTCCAACCTGACCAGCCCGATCCTGTACAAGGCGCCCCTGGGCTATCCGATCAAGATCAAAAAAGAAGAGAAGGAGTGGGTGTATTGCCAGGATTGGCTGGACAACAGCGGCTGGGTGCACAGGTCCCTGGTTTCGGATATCGCTACCGCGGTGATTCTTGTGGAAAAGGCCAACATTCGCAAGGAGGCCTCAGTGAACTCCAAGGTGGAGGGTACCGCCGAACAGGGAGAAATCTACACCATCCTCGCCAAAGAAGGCGACTGGCTCAAGCTGGGGTACTATCGGAGCGGGACCGCGATTGGCTGGGTCCGCAACGATCTGGTTTTTGGCGACTGATCTTTGTCCCACCGGCGGCGGCTTTCCCATTGCCGGCGCACCATGTTTGATCGCTTCCACGTTTAAGCGTGGGAGCGCAATGGCTGGTTCAATCGGCGTGCAGAGAGCAGCTCCTCTTGGTCGCTTGCGGTCAGTGGTGCGCGCAACCATGCGATGACCGAGTGGAGTTGGCCACTTCGGGAAAAGCAAAGAGCCCGGACCTTGCTCATCGCGCCATTCCGTTGCCGTCAGCGATCATGATTTTCCCATAAAAATATCCAATTTGTAGTGGACAAATAGGCAGATGGCAATAGCGCTGAAAATCAGCGCCAATGCCAGAAGAATGCGCAGGGTGCTGATCTGTTTCCGGCCACTGGTTTTCTCTCGGGTGGCTGGCGATTCGGCGTGCTGGCCATGAGCCTTTTTTCCCAATTGCGGATTGGCTTGGCTGAAGATGCAGGCCGAAACCAGGCCCCAGAGGCCGACGACCAGGAAGGTGGCGTGGAAGATTTTCAGGAGTGTTTCCCCGTGCGCCGGTCCCGCCCCAGCCTCAACACCGGTGTAGAAAGTGGTGAAGCCGCCGAGAAGGGTGGCGGCGATGGTAACCCCCATGCTCATGGAGATCTGCTGGGTGACGGCCAGCAGGCTGTTGCCGCTGGCGGCCTCTCCCGAGGGCAGTTCGATTAAGGTTAAGCTGTTCATGGCCATGAACTGCGTCGAGCTGATGGTGCCGAGGCAAGCAAGGAGCAGGAGCAGGAGGCCGGCCGGAGTGTCCTGGGTGATCAGGGAAAATGCCGAGATGGCGCAGCCAAGCAGGATGGTGTTGCCGGTCAGAAGCGTGCGAAAACCCAGCTTGGCGACCAGGACGGAGATGATTTCTTTCGAGACGAGCGCGCCCAGGGCGACCGGCATCATGAACAGTCCGGATTTAAGCGGAGAAAGACCCAGACCCAGTTGCAGGAACAAAGGATTGAGAAAGGGCACGGCGCCTGCCGAAAGCCGGGCGAAGAGGTTGCCGGTGATGCCGATGGAAAAGCTGTGGGTGGCAAAGAGGCGCGGGCTGAACAGCATCTGTTTGGCGTGGGTGCTGGAGCCGCGCAGCCAGTAAACGCACATGAAGAGGAGGCCGGCGATGGCCAGCGAGGTCGCCTCGACCCGTGGCAGGTGTAGCTGACCAAAACCCTCCATGGCCATGGAAATTAAAACCATCGAGGCGCTGAAAAGGAGAAAACCGGCGAGATCGAAGCGCCCGGCTTCTTTGCTGGCCATCTCTGGGATGAAGATCAGGGAAAAGATGAGGCCCAGCGCCCCGACTGGCAGGTTGATGAGAAATATCCAGTGCCAGGAGATGTATTCGACAAAAAATCCACCGGTGGCCGGGCCAAGCAGCGGGCCGATCAACCCGGG
>WRKE01000019.1 GCA_009778235.1 Pseudomonadota bacterium | reverse complement strand
TGATGGACGAGGAAACCGCGGGGATCATGCTCACCAATCCCAACACCCTGGGCCTGTTCGAGGAACGCATCCGCGAGGTCGCCGCCATCGTCCATGCCAAGGGCGGCCTGGTGTACGGCGACGGCGCCAACATGAACGCGGTGCTCGGGGTCATTGATGCCAAACGCTGCGGCATCGACGTACTCCACCTCAACCTGCACAAGACCTTCTCCACCCCGCACGGCGGCGGCGGCCCCGGCGCGGGCCCTGTCTGCGTGACCACCGAGCTCGAGCCCTTTCTGCCCGTGCCCCGCATCGTCAAAGAGGGCGACAGCTATCGCCTGGACAGTGACAGGCCGCTGTCCATAGGCCGCATCCACGCCTTCCACGGCAATTTCGGCGTCCTGGTCCGGGCCTACAGCTACATCCTCACCATGGGCGAAGCCGGCTTAAAACGAGCCAGCCAACTGGCGGTGCTCAACGCCAACTATATCAAAGAACGGCTGAAGGATATTTTGTATTTGCCCTATGACCGGCCCTGCATGCACGAATGCGTCTTCTCCGATCTCAACCAGCGGACACAGAAGATCACCACCTTAGATCTGGCCAAACGGCTGATCGACTACGGCTACCATCCGCCGACCATCTATTTCCCGCTGGTGGTGCCTGGGGCGCTGATGATCGAACCCACCGAGACCGAGTGCAAGGAAGACCTCGACCAGTTCATCGCCGCGCTGACGGCCATTGTCCAGGAGGCAGAGGAACAGCCGGAGCTGCTCCGCCAGGCCCCGCAGCGGACCAAGGTCCGGCGGCTGGACGAGGTGCTGGCCGCCCGTTGTCCCTGTCTGACCGGTCCGTCGGCACCAGAACCCTGAAGCCCGCTTTGATGCGTGCAAACCGTGAACAGGCGGCCCTCCGCGACCTCGGCCTGATGGCCTATTCGGCCGCCCATGCGCTCCAGGTCGACCTGGCGGCACAGCGACGGCAAGGCGGTCTGGCCCATGACCTGTTTCTCATGGTCGAGCATCCGCCGGTCTATACCCTGGGCCGGCACGCCAACCCAGCTCATCTTGGTGCGGATGCGGACTTTCTCCGGAACAAAGGCATAGAGCTGGTGGTGGTGGAACGGGGAGGCGAGATCACCTTTCATGGACCGGGCCAGTTGGTGGTCTACCCGATCCTCGATCTCCGCCGCCGTCGTCTGGGCGTGCGCGACTATGTCCTGCTGCTGGAGGAACTGATGCTGCGGCTGGCCGAGGATTGCGGGGTGATTGCCCGTCGTGATCCGCGCAACCACGGGGTTTGGGTGGGCGACAACAAACTGGGCAGCATCGGCATCGCCATCCGCCACGGCGTCAGCTTCCACGGGCTGGCACTCAATGTCGATCCCGATCTGGAACCCTTTTTGTGGATCAACCCCTGTGGCCTCACCGGCATCACCATGACCTCGCTGGCCCGCGAAGGCGGCCGATGCACCATGGCCCAGATCAAGGCCCGGCTGCCCCATCATCTGGCCGAGCTGTTTGCGCTCATCCCGTACCCCCTGGACCGCGACCAATTGCCGGCCAACCGCCTATGCCGACCGAGCCCGCCATGACCGACAAGCCCACCCAAGCCAAACCCCTTTGGCTGCGCCGCCCCTTGCCCACCGGCCCGCGGTATGGGCAGATCCGTTCCCTGATTAGGGAGACGAACCTGCACACGGTCTGCCAGGAGGCCATGTGTCCCAACCAGTTCGAATGCTTTGCCAAGGGCACGGCCACCTTCATGATCTTAGGCGACCGGTGCACCCGTAGCTGCCGATTCTGCGCCATCGGCCATGGTCCGCAGGCGCCACCCGATCCCGAAGAGCCGGACCGGGTGGCCGAAGCGGTGCGCGCCATGGGCTTAAATTTTTCGGTCCTCACCTCAGTAACCCGCGACGACCTGGCCGACGGCGGCGCCGCCCATTTCGCCGCCACCATCCGGGCCATACGCCAGCACAATCCCCAAACCCTGATCGAGGTGCTGATCCCCGACTTCCAGGGCGATCTGGGTGCCTTGGCGACGGTGCTCGATGCCCGGCCAGAGGTGCTCAACCACAACCTCGAGACCGTGGCGCGGCTCTACCCCGCGGTCCGCCCCGAGGCCGATTACCTGCGCAGCCTTTCGGTTCTGCGGCACAGCGGACGCCTGGCACCATCGATCGTTCGCAAATGCGGAATTATGGTGGGACTGGGAGAGACGGCCGCAGAACTGGCCGGGCTGTTTACCGATCTGCGCCAGACCGGCTGCGACATCCTCACCATCGGCCAGTATCTCCAACCCTCGCGGCGCCATCTGCCGGTGATTCGCTTCCTGGCGCCGGACGAATTCGAGACCTTAACAAATCAGGCCCTGGCCGCGGGCTTTAAAGCGGTAGCCGCAGCCCCCTTTGTCCGCAGCTCCTACCAGGCAGAGACTCTCTATCGACGGGTGACACCCGTCACCTGAACGCCTTCGGCCCGCGCAACTGGCTGTTTGTGTTCTTTTTTCCCGGGACATCCCCGCCCGGCCCGCAGCATGAGCAAGGTTGACACTTCAGGGAGAATGGAGCATTATAGGCCTTCCATGCCTTGGCCCATCATGGCCATCATGGCGTCTTGGTCCGCCTTGGCGCAGTTTCCGATGGCCTCAACCCCTGGAACACCATGCTGACAAGAAAAGACAGAGCGCTCCGGTTCAGCCAGTTTCTCGCCCTGGCCGCCAGCCTGCTGATCATCGGGCAGATCGGCTTCATCCTCTATCAGGGAACGCCGTTTTGTCTGAATGAGGGTTGCAAGATTGTGGAAAAGATGACCAG
>WRKE01000018.1 GCA_009778235.1 Pseudomonadota bacterium | reverse complement strand
GAGCCGGTACGGATCGGCCTGGCCCGGGACGCGGCCTTTTGTTTCTACTATGAGGACAACCTCGACCTGTTGCGGGCGGCCGGGGCGGAACTGGTCCCGTTCAGCCCGCTGGCGGACAGCGGTCTGCCGCCGGAACTGGACGGGCTCTACCTGGGCGGCGGCTATCCGGAACTGCATGGACGCCGGTTGAGCGACAACCGCGCCATGCTGGATCAGGTGCGGGACTTTGCCGAAAGCGGACGGCCGGTCTATGGCGAGTGCGGCGGTTTCATGTATCTGTGTGGGTCGATCACCGACTTAAACAACCAAAAATTTCCCCTGGCAGGCGTATACCCCTTTGCCGCCCGGATGCAGACCCGGCTGCGCAGCCTCGGCTACCGGCAGCCTAAAATCGTGCGGGACTGCCTGCTGGGACCGGCGGGCACGGTGCTCCACGGCCATGAATTCCATTACTCGACCATCGAAACCGGGATCGATCCGGTGCCGGCTGCCTATGAGCTTGAAGCGGGACGGCCCGATGGCTTCCTGGCCCAGCCAGCCACCCTGGCCGGCTATGTGCATCTCCATTGGGGACGCACCCCGGAGGTGGCGGCACGGCTGGTGGCCGCCTGCCGTCGAGCCCATTGTAACGCGATGGAGCCTGGAAGGGCAATGAGTTGCCGCCAGATTCATCCCTGAGAGAACACCGGCGGGCGCAACGGGTGGATTTGCGGTGCACCTGCCCTGTGAAACAGGGCTTTCTCAAGGTCGACCAAAATATTTATACAATGATTATATACAGATAACGGAACAAAGCTGGATTGAACAATCAGAATATTCTACCAAGCGGTCCGGTGGTCGCGCCTTGGACGTGAACCCGGCCGCACAGACAAAAAACACGAAGAATATGCTCACCCTGCAACCCATTGCTCCCCAGGACATCGAGGCCGAGAGCTTCCGGATCATCGAACGCGAACTCGGCCCCACCCGGTTTCTCCCCGAGGAGTTCGCCGTGGTCCGGCGGGCCATTCACGCCACCGGTGATTTTGGTTTTGCTGAAAACTTCCGTTTCCATCCCCAGGCCATTGCCGCGGGCTTGGCGGCCATCCGGGCGGGCAAGAATATTTTGGTGGATGTCAACATGGCGGCCAGCGGCATTTCCGGCGGGCTGCTGGCCCGGTTCGGCAACCGGGTGGTCTGCCGGGTGGCGGAACCCGAAACCGCGGCCCTGGCCAAGGCCAATGGCACTACCCGTTCCGACGCTGCCGTGGTGAGGAGTGTGGGCGACCAGATCGGCATCGTGGCCGTGGGCAACGCCCCGACCGCGCTGTTGAAGGCAATGGAACTAATCGACCAGGGGCTCTTTTCCCCGGATCTGGTCATCGGCGTGCCGGTGGGCTTTGTCAATGCGGCCGAGTCCAAGGACCTGCTGGCGGAGAAGCTGTATCCCCACATCACCGTCCTGGGGCGCAAGGGCGGCACCCCGGTGGCGGTGGCGGTGGTCAACGCCCTGCTCAAACTGGCCTGATCGGCGACCATGACCAAGGGCAGAAAAAAAACGTTGCGTAGCGGATATACCACCGGGGCCTGCGCGGCGGCGGCAGCCAAGGCGGCCACCTGGTGCCTGCTGGGCAAGGCGACTCCAGAGACGGTGGAGATCCCCTTTCCCGACGGCTCCCGGCACAGTTTTGCCATATGCCGCTTGGGCCAGCAACCGGCCATGGCCACCGTGGTCAAGGATGCGGGGGACGATCCCGACGTCACCAACGGCGCTGAGATCGGGGCTGAAGTGAACTGGCTGGCCGCTGACCGGTCCGGAGGGATCGTCCTGACCAACGGTCCCGGCGTCGGCCTGGTGACCAAGCCCGGCCTGCCCGTGCCAGTGGGCGAGGCAGCCATCAACCCTGTTCCCCGGCAGATGATCAAGGCGGCGGTGGCCGAGGCCCTGGAGGGTTCGGGCCGCGAATCCAGGGGCCTGGAGGTCAAAATTTTCGTGCGAGACGGCGAGATCCTGGCGGCAAAGACCCTCAACCGGCGTCTGGGGGTGTTCGGTGGCCTGTCGATCTTAGGCACCACCGGCATCGTGCGGCCGGTATCGGCCAAAGCCTGGACCGACACCATCGAGGCCTCGATGCAGGTGGCCCGCGCCGTGGGCCTCACAGAGGCGATTTTGTCCACCGGCCGGACCTCCGAGGCCATGGTCCAGGGGATGCTGCGCCTGCCCGACGAGGCCCAGGTGATGATGGGCGATTACCTCCGCTACGCCCTTACGGCGGCACAACGGCACGGCTTTTCCCGCATCCACCTGGCCGCGATGTGGGCCAAGCTGGTCAAGGCGGCCCTGGCCGTGCCCCAGACCCATGTCCGCCACGGCGCCCTGGAGGTCCGGCAGGCCGCTGACCTGCTGGTCCGGCTCGGCCTGGACCGGGACAGTGGAGCCGAACTTCGGACCGCGAACACGGCGCGGGAGATCTACCAACGGCTGAAGACAATGCGCCGCGACGACCTGATCGGCGCAGTCTGCCGCCGAGCCCAGGAGCAAGCCCGGCAATGGTCGGGGTTGCCGGTGCGGGTCTATCTGGTGACCGCGGAAGAGGGGGTGGTCCATGTCGAGGATTGAATTGATCGGGATCAGCGGTTCTACCCTGGCCGCCGAGCAGTGGCCGCTTCTGCGCCGCTGCGCCACCATTGTCGCCTCCCGCCGCCATCGTTTACTGGTGACCAATCTGCCCCACAAGATGATCGACATCACCCCGATTGCGGCCATG
>WRKE01000017.1 GCA_009778235.1 Pseudomonadota bacterium | reverse complement strand
GAGCAAAACAGCAAGTTGCCGTAATTGGGTTGCGGCGAAAAAGCCCCTCTGCTTTGCGGGCCGACCAGCCGCCTTCCTGCTTGTGCTGGGCCGGATGAATCGTGTAAGGAGAACCATTCCCCATTATTTTTTCAGGAGGCATGCGTTATGACCGCAACCAAGGATTTCTCCCGCTTCACCCCCCGGACAACCCTTCAGGCCGGCAACGCGACCTACACCATCTATGCGGTGAAGGCCCTGGAACAACTGGGCTACGCCCCGATCGACCGGCTGCCCTATTCCCTGCGCATTCTCCTGGAGAACCTGATCCGTCACGCTGCTCAAGGCTCGGCCACTGAGACTGATATCGACCATCTGGCCTCCTGGCAACCCGGCTCGGTCCCGGATGCGGCCGTTCCCTTCATGCCCGCCCGGGTCATCCTCCAAGATTTCACCGGCGTGCCCGCCCTGGTCGACCTGGCGGCGATGCGTTCCGCCCTGGCCCGCCACGGCGGCGATCCGGCCACCATGAATCCCTTCATTCCGGTGGACCTGGTCATCGACCACAGCGTCCAGGTGGACCGCAGCTCCAGTCCCGAGGCTTTGGCAAACAACGTCGGCCTGGAAATGACCCGCAACCGCGAGCGTTACACCATGCTCCACTGGGGGCAGCAAGCCTTCGGCAATTTCCGGGTAGTGCCGCCCGGCGCCGGCATCGTTCATCAGGTCAACCTGGAATACCTGGCCTCGGTGGTCACCACCGGCACCCTGGACGAAGGGACCGTGATCTATCCGGACAGCGTGCTCGGCACCGATTCCCATACCACCATGGTCAACGGCCTGGGCGTCATGGGCTGGGGTGTGGGCGGCATCGAGGCCGAAGCGGTGCTGCTCGGCCAGCCCTATTCCCTGCAAATTCCCGAGGTGGTGGGCGTGCGCCTTGCCGGTGATTTGCCGCCCGGCACCACCGCCACCGACCTGGTGCTGGCCATCACCCGCTTCCTCCGGGCCAAGGGTGTGGTCGGCCGCTTTGTCGAGTTCTTCGGCCCCGGCCTGGTCCGTTTAAGCCTGCCCGACCGGGCGACCATCGCCAACATGGCCCCGGAATACGGCGCCACCATGGGCTTTTTCCCGGTGGACGAGGAAACCCTGCGATATCTGCGGGCCAGCGGACGGACGGACGCGCAGGTCGAATTGGTGGAACGCTATTGCCGGCAGCAGGGCTTTTTTTATACCCCGGACAGCGCCGAGCCTTCGTACTCGGTGGTGTACGATATCGCTCTCGATTCGGCGGTGCCCTGCCTGGCCGGGCCCAAACGGCCGCAGGATCTGCTGCCGCTGGCTGGAGTGGGGGAGGATTTCTCCCGCCAGTTCGCCCCGCAGGTGGCGGCCGCGCCGCTTGGGTCGGATGCGACCGGCCTCCGCAACGGCTCGGTGGTGATTGCCGCCATCACCAGTTGCACCAACACCTCCAATCCAAACGTGATGATCGGCGCCGGGCTCCTGGCCCGCAAAGCAAGGGCGCGCGGACTGACCCGCAAACCTTGGGTCAAGACCAGCCTCGCCCCCGGCTCCCGGGTGGTCACAGGCTACCTGGAGAAAAGCGGCCTGTTGGCCGACCTCGAAGCCCTGGGCTTTCATGTGGTCGGCTACGGCTGCACCACCTGCATCGGCAACTCCGGGCCCCTTGCTGAGGCGGTTGGCGCCGAGGTCCGGGAGCGCGACCTGGTGGTGGCCGCGGTGTTGAGCGGCAACCGCAATTTCGAGGCCCGCATCCATCCCCAGATCCGGGCCAACTACCTCGCCTCGCCGCCGCTGGTGGTGGCCTACGCCCTGGCTGGAACCGTCCTGATCGACCTGGACCGCGAACCGCTGGGGACCGATACCCAAGGGCAGCCGGTCTTCCTCCGGGAGATCTGGCCCTCGGCTGAGGAAATCCAGATGACGGTGCGCCAGAATCTGACGCCTGAGCTGTTCGCAGCCAGCTACGGTTCGGTCTTTGCCGGCGATGACCAATGGAGAGAGCTGCACGGCGGCAGCGGCCATCTCTATCAATGGGACCCGGATTCCTCCTATATCCGCGAACCGCCCTTCTTCCAGGATCTGACCCCGGAACCCCGGCCGATCGACAACCTCATCGGCGCCCGCATCCTGGCCCTGTTCGGCGATTCGATCACCACCGACCATATCAGCCCGGCTGGTTCGATCGGGCCCCAGACCCCGGCCGGCCTCCACCTCCAGGGCCTGGGCATCCAGCCGGCGGATTTCAACAGCTACGGGGCGCGGCGGGGCAACCATGAGGTGATGATGCGCGGCACCTTTGCCAACATTCGCATCCGCAACCGGATGGTGGACCGGGAGGGCGGCTGGACCAAGCACTGGCCCGGGGGCGAGGAGATGCCGATCTTTGATGCCGCCAACCGCTACCAACAGGACCAGGTGGAGCTGGTGGTTTTCGCCGGCAAGGACTACGGCACCGGCTCCTCGCGCGACTGGGCCGCCAAGGGAACCCTGCTCCTCGGGGTCAAGGCGGTGATCGCCGCCTCCTTTGAGCGCATCCATCGCTCCAATCTGGTGGGTATGGGTGTTTTACCCCTCCAGTTTTCGGAGGGAATGGATGCCACCAGCCTGGGACTGGACGGCAGCGAAATCGTCAGTCTCACCGGCATCAATGGCGAATTGATCCCCAACCAGCAGGTGGCGCTGCGCATCGACCGCACCAACGGCCGCAACGAGACCGTCCAGGTCCGGCTGCGGCTC
>WRKE01000016.1 GCA_009778235.1 Pseudomonadota bacterium | reverse complement strand
AGCATCATCGCCTTCCTGGCGATCCTGTTTAACCTCTGGGGTGTTTCTTTCCTGTTGAAAGGGGTCCATTCCTATGTCTCGTGACGCCATTGTCCTGCTTGGCGTCAACCACAAGACGACGCCTTTGGCGGTCAGGGAAAAACTCGCTCTTTCCGCCGGTTACGAAGAACCACTCCAAGCCTTGGGGCAGTTGGACGAGCTGCGGGAATATTATCTCCTCTCCACCTGCAACCGGGTGGAGGTGCTGTTCACCTGCCGGGACGTGGAGCAAGCCCAGCAACGGGTGCTGGATTTGATGTTTGGCCGGGCCATCACCGCCTCTGAGGTGGAACAGTATGTCTACCGCCATGTCAATGCCGACGCGGTGGAGCACCTTTTTCTGGTGGCCGCCAGCCTGGATTCGATGATTGTCGGCGAGGCCCAAATCTTGGGGCAGTTGAAGGAGGCCTACCGCCACGCCACCAAGGCCGGGAGTAGCGGTTTTATCCTCAACAAATTGCTGCATAAATCGTTTTCGGTCGCCAAACGGGTCCGGACAGAAACCCTGATCGGGGCCCATGCGGTTTCGATCAGCTATGCCGCGGTGGAGCTGGCCCGGAAGATCTTCGGCGATCTGGGAGGCAAAAAGGTTTTGTTGGTTGGGGCCGGCGAGATGGCGGAGCTGGCAGCCGAGCATCTGGTGCGTCAGGGCGTCACTGAGGTGGTGGTCGCCAACCGGACCTTCCAGCGGGCGGTCAACCTGGCCCGCTGCTACAACGGCCGGGCGGTTTCCCTGGAGGAATTGCTTGATCAGTTGCAGCAGGTCGACATCATTATCAGCTCGACCGGCGCCTCTGGCTTGATTCTTAAAAAAGAGGACGTGCGCCCGGTGATGCGCGACCGGCGGAACCGGCCGCTTTTTTTCATTGATATTGCCGTGCCCCGGGACCTCGACCCGGCCATCAACGAGCTCGATAACGTTTTCCTCTATGATATCGACGACCTCCATAATGTGGTCGAGATGAACAGGTCCGAGCGGGATAAGGAAGCGGTCAAGGCCCAAAGGATCATCGACGAGGAAAGACTGAAATTCGGCAAATGGCTGGCCAACATGGAATCGACCCCGACCATTGTGCAACTGCGTGCCACGGTTGAGCGGCAGGTCCGGGCCGAGGTGGAAAAAACCATGGGTCGATTCGAGGCCATGGATGAGCAGCAGCGGCAACGGTTTTCAAAGATGGTGGCCGCGATCACCGGCAAGATGATCTTCCCGGCCCTCCATTATCTCAAGACCGACCAGCACTGCACCAGTTTGCCCGAGCGGATCAAGGCCATCCGGGAACTGTACCTCCTCGACACCTCGGCCAGCGACCAGGAGGAACCGTGACCTTTGGTGAGCGGGCGGCCTTTTTGGAGGAAGAAATGGTGCTGGTCCGCCATTCGGGTGAAATTCCTGAGGTCGCCCTGCACGCCAGCCTCTATTATCTCAGCAAAGATGACCAGGGGCCACGGCTGCAATTGACCAGCGAGGAGATCAGTCATCTTGAGGAGGCTGCCCTGGCCCGCTACCAGGAGATCATCCGGCGCGACCTTGAGCCCGCCAACCGTGATTTATCGGTCTTCCGGGGGCTCCTCCGGGCAAGTCACAACTGGGACCGCCTGGTCCGTTTCTGCCACAGGACCGGCCGCGCATCCGAATCATTCCGCCTGGAGGCGGCGGAGGCCCTGCGGGGATATCTGCGCCTGGAACTGGCGGAGGTGGGCCGGGGTGAGCGTAAGCCTTCTATCAACTGTTCGGCGGAAGCCCTCTTGAATTTTGCCCTGGCCCTCGGCATTGAGCCGACTAGCCTGCCCGCTGGATGGGCCGGTTTGTGCGAGAAAGATGATTGAGAAGATAGCAGGTGATCAATGGCGGGTTGGCATAATCGGGACCGGCAAGCACGGCAGCCGCTATGCCCGCCACATCGTCGCGGATATCGAAGGCCTTACGCTGGCAGCCATCAGCCGTCGTTCCGAGGCGGGCAAGGGCCAGGCCGAGCAGTGGGGTTGCCGCTGGCACGCGGATTGGCGCGCGCTGGTGGCCGATCCCGCGGTCGACTGCGTGATTGCCGCCCTGCCGCCCACCCTCAACCTCCAGGTGGCGGTAGCCTGTGCTGAAGCGAACAAGCCCCTGCTGCTGGAAAAACCAATGGCTGTCTCTGTCGCCGAGGCCGCTGCGATTGACGATCTGTTCGCCGGAAGCAGGATGGGGCTGACCATCGGCCAAACCCTGCGCTACAATCCGGTGCTCAACTACCTCCGCCGCCGGCTTCCCGACATCGGCCATCTGTACAGTTTCACCGCCAACCAGCGGCTTGAGCCGGCCACCCTGGCCTGGCTGGACGAACCGTCCCAGGCCGGGGCCGGGGTCACCTTCCATTTGGCCGTGCATATCTTCGATGGTTTGCGCTGGATCACCGGGCAGGAGATCGTGCGGGTGATGGCCAGGACCCGCTGCCTGCACAGCAGGCGGCTGGAGGATCATCTCCTCGCATTGGTGGAGCTGGAAAACGGCGCCATCGGTACGGTGGACTGCTCCAAGATCGGACCAGCCCGCAGCGGAGGTTTTGAGTTTGTCGGCAGCCAGGGCCAACTCCACGCCGACCAGGTCCGTTATGGGAGCGAGTTGCTTACGGGGCAAGGGTGCCAGGCGCTTTCGCTGGGCGAGCCGGTCAACACCATCGTGTCGTTGTTGCGGGATTGGCTGGCGGCTCTCC
>WRKE01000015.1 GCA_009778235.1 Pseudomonadota bacterium | reverse complement strand
ACAAATACCGTCACCTGACACTAGGGTATCGTCGATGTGCGCCTCAATGGAGTCTTCCACCGAGAGGACGGCCGCCACTCCGCCCTGTGCCAGGTTGGTGGCGGTGTCGGCCTTGTTTTTCTTGGTGACCAGGGTCACCCGGGCAAAGGGGGCCACTTTGAGCGCGAAGGAAAGCCCTGACACGCCGCTGCCAATGATCAGCACATCGCTGTATTCCGCCATAATCTTTGGGTCCCGTCCATGTTTCACGTGAAACATATGGGTAAATGTGATTGGAGAAAAAGAGAAAGGTTCACTGGGAGACGAGAGTATAGTATACTCGCCGAATGTTTCATCAACAAAGCATCATCGGAGTATATTTCTAGTGGATACACGAATCATTGCACTGGCCAATCAGAAAGGTGGGGTCGGCAAAACCACCACCGCCTTGAATCTGGCCGCTGTCCTGGCCGCAAAGGGCAAAAAGGTGTTGCTGGTCGATTCCGATCCCCAAGGCAATGCCTCCAGCGGTTTGGGGGTGCGGGCAACCAGTGGCGACAAAAATATCTACAATTGCTACATCGGGGCCAAAGAGGCGGTCGATTGTATCATGCCTGCCAAGCAGAAGAATCTTTCGGTGTTGCCGGGCTCCATTGATCTGGTGGGGATCGAAGTCGAACTGGTCAACCAGGACAACCGGGAAAAAAGGTTGAAAACGATCCTGCGGCCGGTGAAGGATCAATTTCACTATATCCTCATCGATTGTCCTCCGTCCCTGGGGTTGATCACCATCAATAGCCTGACCGCCGCCGACTCGGTGTTGATCCCGATGCAATGCGAGTATTTCGCCCTGGAGGGATTAGCGCTGCTGGTGCAGACCATCCGCAAGGTGAAGAAGAACCTGAACCGGGAGCTGTACGTCGAAGGTCTGTTGCTGACCATGTATGACCGCCGCAATCGCCTGACCCACTCGGTGGCCAGCGAGATCCAGAAACACTTCAACGACCAGGTCTATCGCACGGTGATCCCGCGTAACGTGCGGTTGAGTGAGAGCCCGAGCCATGGACAGACCATTCTTGAATACGATGCGGCCAGCAGCGGTGCCAAGGCCTATCAACAACTGGGCGCGGAATTTCTCAAGCGAGCCAACCGGGTGAGAGGATAAGATGGCGAAGAATGTCTTGGGGCGTGGGGTGGGGGCCTTGCTGCCGGAAGAGAATTTGGAAGGTGATGATCGATTTTTTATGTGTGATATCGAAAAGATATCAGCAAATCCCCAGCAGCCGCGCAGCCATTTCGATGCGGAAAAATTGCAGCAATTGGCCGATTCCATCCGCGAAAAGGGCGTGATCCAGCCGCTGTTGGTGAGTCGCAGCAACGGGAATCGCTATGTCCTGATTGCCGGCGAGCGGCGCTTGCGGGCCGCTAAACTTGCGGGGCGCGACGAGGTGCCGGTGGTGGTGATGGACCAGGCCAGCGACCGGGAAAGCCTGGAGCTGGCGCTGATTGAAAACATCCAGCGCCACGATCTCAACCCCATTGAAGAGGCCCTGGCCTATCGCCGCCTGATGGAGGAGTTTCATCTTACCCAGGAAGATGTGGCCCGTAAAGTGGGTCGGCAACGGTCAACCATCACCAATGTCCTGCGACTGCTGCAACTGCCGGACCTGGTGCAGCAGGATGTGGTTTCAGGGGCGATCAGCGAAGGCCATGCCCGGGTGCTGCTGCGGCTTAAGGACCAACCGGAGCGGTTGCGGGAGGTGCGCGACCGGATTGTCCAACAGGGATTGTCGGTGCGGGCCGCCGAACGGTTGTGCGCCGCCCGGCCCGCCGAATTGGCGGCCGGCAAGAGCGAGACCTCTCAATCCGAGGGCGAGCTGTCGCCATCTTATTGCGCCGCCTTGGTGAACCAGTTGACCAACCAACTACACACCAAGGTGCGGATCGTCCAACAGGGTGGGCGGGGACGGCTCGAGATCGAGTACTTCTCCAGCGACGATCTCGACCGGTTGATCGGCTTGTTGGCCAGATAGCAAGGGTTGTCAAAGAAAAATCCGGAAACCGCCGCATGATGATAGACCCAGACAACCAACCCGTCCGCAAATCGCCACTGCCGATCCATGGCACTCGCTTACGCCGGGTGCCACTGGTCCTGCTGCTGGTTTTTTTGTTTTTGCTGCTCGTCGGGATTGCGGTGGACGAACCTACGCGGGTGTTGGAGCAGGCCCGGTCCGTGTGTCTGTCCTGCATCGGCATCGGTTGAACATGGAGCGACTGCGTTTTTGGGTCCAGGCCCTGTGGCTTTTTCTCAGCAACGGCTACTGGGGCTTTCCGGTGAGCGGCACCCTCTACCAGGGTCCGCTCAAGGTGCTCTGCTCACCTGGTCTCAATTGTTACTCCTGTCCAGCGGCCACCACCTTCTGCCCGATCGGCAGTCTGCAGCAATTACTTCTCGGGGTGCGGCTGGCGCTTGCCAGCGGCCACCCCTACGTGGGTTCCTATGTCTTGGGTTGGATGGGCCTGCTCGGCACGGCCTTTGGCCGCCTGATCTGCGGCTGGGCCTGTCCCTTCGGTCTGGTGCAGGAGCTGCTGCACAAGATACCTTCGCCCAAGGTGGCGGTCCCGGCCCAGATGGCCTGGGGCAAATACCTGGTCCTGCTGTTGCTGGTCGTGGCGCTGCCCTTGGCCGTGATCGACGATTTTGGTCTGGGGCTTCCCTGGTTCTGCAAATTCCTCTGTCCGGCCGG
>WRKE01000014.1 GCA_009778235.1 Pseudomonadota bacterium | reverse complement strand
CGACCGTCACCATCGACTTCAACCATCCGCTCGCCGGCCAGGTGCTCCATTTCGAGGGCACCATCCTCAAGGTCGAATAATCCCATCCCTGCCTTCCCTATGACCAAAGCTGCCTCTCCCTTTACCTTGTTGGGCCGCTCCAGCGAATGCAAGGCCCGATATGGCGAGTTATCGACCCTCCACGGCACCGTCACCACCCCGGTGTTCATGCCGGTGGGAACCCAGGCCACGGTCAAGGCGATGACCCCGCAGAACCTGGTCGAGGTCGGCGCCCAGATCATTTTGGGCAACACCTACCACCTCTACATTCGGCCAGGACACGAACTGATCCGCAGCTTCGGCGGTCTGCATCGGTTCATGGGCTGGCAACACCCGATTCTCACCGATTCCGGCGGGTTCCAGATTTTCAGCCTACAGGAGCTGTCCAAGATCACCGAGCAAGGGGCGGCATTCCGTTCCCATCTCGATGGCTCCCGGCTGTTTCTCAGTCCCGAGAATGCGGTCCAGGTCCAGGAGGCGCTCGGCTCGGACATCATGATGGCGCTGGATACCTGCATCCCCTATCCGGCCAGCCGCGACGAGGCGATTGCGGCCACTGCCCTGACCACCCGTTGGGCCAAGCGCTGCCGGGCCGCCCAGAGCCCAACCGGCCAGCACTTGTTTGGCATCGTCCAGGGCGGCATGTTCCCTGATTTGCGGGTGGAAGCGATCGAGCAACTGGTGGAGGTCGGCTTTGACGGCTATGCCCTGGGCGGGTTGTCGGTGGGGGAACCCAAGGAGCTGATGTACGAGCTGATGGCCGAGACCGCCGATCGGCTGCCGGCCGATTACGCCCGCTACCTCATGGGGGTGGGCACGCCCGGAGACCTGGTTGAAGGGGTGTACCATGGCATCGACATGTTCGATTGCGTCATGCCGACCCGCAATGCCCGCAATGGAATGCTCTTTACTTCGCAGGGCAGACTTGTTATAAAAAATGCTTGTTTTCAGCAGGACCAGCGACCGTTGGACGAAACCTGCGGCTGCTACACTTGTCGCCGCTTTTCGCGCGCTTATCTGCGCCACCTGTTTCAAAGCCGCGAGATTCTGGCTTACCAGCTGAACAGTATCCACAACCTGCACTATTATTGTGCGTTAATGGCCGAGATGCGGGAGGCTATCCGGAAAGACCGGTTTCTCGCCTTTCGGCACGCCTTTTACCAGCAACGGGCCGAACCATTGGCCGAAGATTAAGTTGAATTGGAGGAAAGTCCATGAGTGGAATTGCTTGGGCCGCTGACGCTGCGGCTCCTGCGGGGATTCCGGCGCAATTTGCCCAATTTTTGCCGCTGATTCTTATTTTTGTGGTTTTTTATTTTTTGCTCATCCGCCCGCAGCAAAAAAAGGCCAAGGCACACCAGAATTATTTGGCCAACCTCAAAAAAGGCGACCGGATCATCACCGGCGGTGGTATCCACGGGGTGATCGCCGGCTTGTCTGATACGGTCGTTACCTTGGAAATCGCCGACAACGTGAGAATCAAGGTCAGCCGGGCTGCCATCGCCGGTTCGGCCGCCGAGGCTGAGAAGCAGGCTCCGGCCAAAAGCGGTGGCTGAAGCCTCAAGGGGTGTAACTGATTTTCATCGGGTATGAAAACAACTTGAGATTGGGCGTTGCTTTGCGGGCGGTGACCGTGTTTTTTAAACGGATCGCTCCGATGAGGCAGTGTATTTTATTTGACGGCTCTTTGCAGGCCGCGGCACCGGGTTTTCTGGGCCGCGGCCTTTTTTGTCACCATGGATTCGATGCGCCGGCTGGTGTATAGCGGCCAAACACAAAACCATCCGGTGCAGGTCACCGACGAAGACGGGGTGCGGAGCCTGCGCTTCGGCACTTCGGAGCGCCAGAGCTGCGTTGACCTCCGTCGGCCCTGGGAATTGCAGTTGGCCTATACCCGATGGATGGCCACCGCCTTGCTGCTCCATCCCCGGCCGAAATCCTTTCTCGTCATCGGCTTGGGCGGCGGCGCCTTGCCGCATTTCTTGCTCCATCATCACCCCGGCGCCCGGATCGACATCGTGGAGAAAGAGCGGCTGGTGATTGATCTGGCCCACCGCGTCTTCCATCTGCCGTCGCAGCGCGAAGGACTTCGTATCATCCACCAGGACGCGCTTTCGTTTCTCAGGTCCGCCTCTCCCTCCGACTACCATGTCGCTTTTCTCGATATTTTCGGACCGGGCTGCATGGCCCCGGCCCTGGCCGATCCTGCCCTGTATCGGCAATTGGTCGCTTGTCTTCATCCAGAAGGGGTGATGGCGGTGAACCTGTGGAGCGGCGACCGGCCGTTGTACGAGGCGGCCGTGCGTGCGGCCTGGGAAGGGTGTGCGGGCCGGCTGCTGCGAATGGAGGTCAGCAGGCGGAGCAATGTCATTTTGCTGGGGTTTGCCGGCGAGATCCCCCGGACCAGGATCAGGCAGGCCCGGAAGGCAAGCATTGAGGCCCAACAACGCTACGGTATCGATTTTTCCCCATTCTTCAAGCGGTTGCGCCGCACCAACCACGCATCTTTGCTGGAGCTGCTTTTCGGCGGCTGATCCTTTTTTGGTACGCCATGGGGTGCAACGGGATTGCTTCCCGCTTCGTTGCGATCTACCCAACACTCTGAGCAGTATCTATTTACATGTACGTCGTAGCGGAAGGCTAT
>WRKE01000013.1 GCA_009778235.1 Pseudomonadota bacterium | reverse complement strand
ATGCTCGGCCTGACCTTGCTGTTCGTGGTGGCGCAATCATTCTATCTGTCGAGCTTCATCAAAGAATCCGGGGATGAGACCAGATAAATGCAAAATATTCGCCTCGTTTCGCCTGGCCGCCAGCCGTCGGGCCGCACCCATTCGGGCAGTCAGCGGCGGACGCTCCGTGTCGCCGGTTTGAGCGCCAGGAGACCAGGAGAAGCAAACAAGATCCGTACAACCATAAACGGAGGCCGCGCTCAACTCTTCTGCTCGTCCACCCGCCGCAGCCCTTCCATAATCAAACCCATGAACCCGCCAATGACCGGCAGCCTCTTTTCCTCGGCGGTAAGCCCGCCGGTGTAGGTAAAATTCCCTTCACTTTTCGCCAACAGGGCAAAAAAGGCATCCTTGCCGGTCAGCCCATTGTAGCGGGCGTCGATCAGTTCTCCCTCTTGGAAGGCCGCCATCGCGTTGCCGTCGTCAAAGGTCAACTGGACCTTGCCCGTCTTCTGGCTGGAGTTGATCAACTGGAACAATTCCACCGGATTTATTTCGGCAAGCCGACCGGTCATGCCCGAGCTGATGGTGCCGGCCCGCATGGAGTTGGCTTGGGTGCGCTCCACCAGCATCCGGTAAAAATAGACCTGAAGCACTGGGTAGCGGTTGAGGATATGTTTGAAGTCCTTGCTGGAAAGCACGGCCAGACGAGTCTTTGCCCGTGAATGGATGGAGGTGGTGATCGGCTCGCCGGACAACAGGCTCATTTCCCCGAAAACCGCCCCCTTCTCCATCTCGGACAGGGTCTGCCCGTCGTCACCAATGACCGCGACCTTACCCTCAAGCACGATATAGAGGCTGGTTCCTGGCTCCCCTTTTTTCATGACGATCTTGTTGGCATCAAACTCCTTCAGTTCGAGTTGGCCGGAAAGGTCGCGCAGATTGTCCTCATTAAGCGGCTCAAAGATTTCCAGGCTGCGCAGGACATCATAGAACCGGTCGAGATGGCGCATCCGAGCCTTCTGTTCAGCCACGGCCAAGAGCTTCATCTGGAGCGTGGCGAAATCCTTTTCTTTCTTGAACTCGAACCGGATCATGCCGGAGCAGCCGCCGCACTCGAACTTGACGCGTTGCGGACCCACGGGAGAAAAGCGCTGCATGCTTTTCTTCTCACCCAGGGCCCTCATCAATTCGCGCATCAGCACCAGGCAGACGGCCTTGCCTCCGGGAGTGGTCAGGACATCCTGCTCGATCTTGAATTCTTCGCCGATATTGTAGATCGGGCAGGAACGTTCCTCGGTGATGAGGAAAATCGCGTTACGGTATTCCATAATTCTCCGGCAACGGAGCCGTCAAATGAGCCGCGGGCACAACCGTGCCCAGGCAGGTTCCGGGTGGAATCGCTCAATCGGAACGTCTCAAAAGAAGATAGATAACCAACCCCAGGGCCACGGCCCCGCCAAACACAACCGGCAGTATTTTGTTGATCTGGATAATACCGTCAACCACCAAGCCCTGCATGTACGATGTCCCTGTGGCATACCAGACGCCCATGAGGATGCCCAGAATCATGATATCTTTAAAGGCCTTCTTGTACAGCAGGTAGCCGACCAGGGCGACAAAGGGGACCAAAAACCAGAGGTTGGTAAACAAGCCCGGGAAATCGCCCCCCTTGATCTGTTCCACCAGATGCGTTTTCTCGACAAGCCGGCCGATCGACTCGGTAAAGGCGCCAAAATTCATCTTTTTCTCCTTATCATTACTCCTGGTTGACAGAGAAAGTGTCCAGTCTAAAAACAAAAAACACGATGGCTGGTGCCACAAGAACCGTCGTGCGCGACCAGCGTGAGCAGGTCGGGATGGACTCGACTTATCTCTATGGTAGCAGTGGCAATCCGGTTCGTCAAAATGAAATCAACGAGTTCCCGGTGGTGGCGCTGCCCGGATCCGATGGGTTAGACCAAGGGGTAGTCGCTCATGCCGTTTTATATTTTTGCTGCAAAAAATATATTGGATTTTTTCTTTACAATTCAGTTTGGCGCCGACATGACAATCTGCATGGCAAGAGAAATTGGTTTCAAAGGTCCAGCCGTCGCAGCAGCCGGCTGATATCGGGGGTGTCGATCCGGGTGAACCCCAGGGTCCGGGCCGTTTCCAAGGCACGGCGGTATTCCTCGCCGCTGATGGTGCGGTCCAGCTCTGCCAACTGTCCGGCCAGGCCACAGGGGTGATATTGGGCCATGATGTTGAGGTAGCTGGCCGGGGAGAGGGTGGTGGCGATGAAGCGGAGAATCGATTCGGTCTCGGCCAGCAGCCCCGGCATCAACAGATGGCGGATCAGCAGACCGGAGGACGCGAGGCCATCGGTGCCGATGACCAAATCGCCGACCTGCCGATGCATAATCGTCAGGGCCTCGCGGGCCCGCTCCGGGTAGTCTTTCGCCCCGGCATAGCGGTCCGCGGTGGCCGGCAGCCAAAACTTGATGTCCGGCAGGTAGATGTCGACCGCACCGGCAAGCAGCGCCAGGGTTTCGGCGCTTTCGTACCCGCCACAGTTGAAGACGATCGGAAGGTCGAGTCCATCCTCCAGGGCTAAAACCAGGGCCGCCAGAATCTGCGGCACCACATGGCTGGGCGTGACCAGGTTGATGTTGTGGCACCCCATGGCCTGCAACTCGAGCATGACGGCGGCAAACCCG
>WRKE01000012.1 GCA_009778235.1 Pseudomonadota bacterium | reverse complement strand
CTTTTTTCCGTGCTCACCGCCTGGAGAAACTGCAGGGGATCGACAATCCGCCAGCGGGCCGTGGTGTCCAGGTAGATGAAGGTCTTGTCGATGGTCGGAATCTGGTTAGGCTCGCCGTCGCAGATCAGCACCCTTTTGTCGAAATAGTGCACGAGCTGGATAAAGGGTATTTTGAATTTGATCCCGGCCTTGGTGACCGGGTTGCCCACCGGGGCGCCGAACTGGGTGATGACCGCCTGTTTGCCTTCGGGTAGGATGAAGAAACCGTCCCAGACGGTGACAGCGGCGCCTAAGATAAGAATCAGGAGGATGAGACGAATGATTTTGTCCATGGGATCGTGTCGTTAAGGGAGAAGAGGGTAGAGCCCAACAGCTGATTTGGGGCTATTTGGCAGCAGGCTGCTGTTCCTTGGCGCGGGAAAGATCAAGGAGCGGCAGGATGCCTTGCTGGCTCTTGTTGATCACGTAGACCCGTTCGACCTTGGGGAGAATCTCCTGCATGGCTTCGAGATACAACCGCTGCCGGGTGATTTCTTCCGTGCCCTGATATTCCTTGACGATCGCCTTGAAGCGGTTGGTTTCACCCGCGGCCCGGTTGGTCCGCTCGGCTGCGTAGCCATAGGCCTCCTCGACGATCTTCTTGGCGTTGCCCCCTGCCTTGGGGATGACCCGGTTGTAGGTCTCCTCCGCTTCGTTGACCAGCCGTTTCATGTCCTGATCAGCCTCGTTGACCTCGTTGAATGCCGGTTTGACCTGTTCCGGCGGATTGATGTCGAGGAGCTGCAGGGTGATGATAGTGATTCCGCACTTCAGCCGGTCCATCTGTTCCTGCAATTCCCGTTTGGCACTGGCGGCCAGCACCTCGCGGTTGCCGAGCACGTAGTCGAAGTCCATGTTGCCGACGATTCTTCTGGTCACGGTTTCAGACGCGTCGCGGACCGCCTGGGCCACATCGCGGACCTCGAACAGGAATTTGCGCGGGTCATTGACCTTGTACTGCACGGTCCAGGCGACCTCGATCACGTCCTTGTCGCCGGTCAGCATCAGCGACTCCATGTCGTAGCCCTTGCGATCGAGGGATGAATTCTTCAGGGAGACCGAACTCTCAAAGGCCGGATTCATGCCTGGGTTACGGGTTCGGAAGCCGAATTCCTCCTTGCGGATCGTTTCCACATCGACCTTGGTCAGTTCTTCCACGAAGGGGATCTTGAAATGGAGGCCGGGATGTGTTTCACGGTCAAATTGACCAAAACGAAGGATGATGCCGACCTCGCCCGGAGCGATGGTATAGAAGCAGGTGAAGGCACCCTGGAGGATGAGGATGGCGGTAACGATCGCCAGAATCTTGCCGGCCCGGGCGAAAAGGTTGGGCTGCTCATTGGAGGATGGGGGCTGTTGCTCGCCCTGCGGTGCAGGGCCTTGCTCCTGGCCCGAGAAGGTATCCCTGATCTTCTGGATCAAGATGGCAAGAAAATCCTCCGGTCCCGCCGGTTTCTTTTTCTTGCCCCATGGTGGCTGTTCGTTCATCGGCATGAATACGGCTCCATTGGTTGCGGGCTGGGAGGAAAATATGAAAAAATGCCTATGCCCGGCCCGTTGGTCGGAATGATGGCGGAAGGGTAAACGGAATATATCATATGCACTTGCTCCTGGTCCGTCAAACAAGATAAAATCACAGGGCGCCGTTTCCCGGTGGTGTTTGCCGGCGGCTATCCGGACCGATCTGTTATATCATTTTTTCTTTGTAATGAAAAAAATATTCTTATTTTTTCATTAAAATTCAATATGTTCCTATCGTGACCTGCTGCATTGGCAAGAGGAAATGGTATTATGCTCACGCCCGCATCCAGGCGGCGATCGGTGCGGCCAGCGCCAGAAAAAAGAAAAGAAATTGCCAACCCAGAGCCTGCAGACGGGCAATAAGCCCGCTGCGTGCTCCCAACCAGCCGCACACAAATCCGCAGGAAAAACCAAACAGATGGGCGCCAAGATCGGTGCGCGCCCCTTCGCTGCCGAGAAAGGCGAGCAGACCCGCTCCTGCCCCCAAAGGCAGCAGCAGGGCCTTGATTGAACGGGTTTGGGCGCGCGCCAGCTGCAAACCGGTCAGGATGCCAATGGCCGCAAAGACCGAGGTCGAAAAGCCCACCGAAAGATGGGGTTGCTGCCGGATACAGATATTGGCGAGGTTGTCCAGGGCTCCGGTGAGGATCAGCAGCAGCCAGCATTGCCCGAATCCGATCATCCTGGCGAGCGGATGGATGACCATGCCGCCGATCAGGCAGTTGCCCGCCAGGTGGGAGAGATCGGCATGCAGGGTCAGGGCGGTGATCAGGCGCCACCACTCCCCATGGCCGATAACCGCGCCGCTGTCAAGTGCCCCCCGGACAAACCAAGGGTTCGTCGGGGTCCAAGTCCCGGTATGGGCGAAGAAGAAGGCTAGGCACAGCAGGACCGGCACGGTGGGCTGAAACCGGGCGGACGAGGCTGGGACCGGCGGCGGACGGGACGGCCAGCGGACATTTTCCCGCTGATATTCCCCCAGGTGGAACAGGGCGTCCGGCGTATGGCTGGAGGGGGTCAGCAGTTGCCCGGTGGACTGGTCGTGGCGGAAGGGAATCCCGACCGCCTCCAGCACCAGCGCCAGCGATTCCAGCTC
>WRKE01000011.1 GCA_009778235.1 Pseudomonadota bacterium | reverse complement strand
CGAGCCCATCGGCGGGCACCATGCCAAACGGGGTAGGGTCCATGCCCCAGCCGCTGAAAAACAGGACGCATTCCCGCCCCTGATGACGCTGCAGCCAAGTGTTTTGCATGGGATCAGTCCAGTGCGGCTTTGATGGTCGCGGCCAGGGGCGCCAGTTGTTCCCAATCCATTGCCGCGTTCAGAGACAACCGCAGCCGCGAGGTCCCGGCCGGGACCGTGGGCGGCCGTACCGCCTTGACCCAGTAGCCGGCCGCGCAGACCCGTTCCGCCGCGGCCACGGTCTTGGCCGCATCGCCGATCACCACCGGCACGATGTTGGAGTCGCCCATGGTTTGAAGGCCGATGTCGTGCAATTGGCTCCGCAGCCGCCGGCTCAATTCCGCAACCTTGGCCCGCTCCTGGCGCAGGTACGGAATCTTGCCCAGGATCATCTCCAGCCAATGAACCGAGACCGGCGGCAGGCCGGTGGAGAAGATCTGGGGCCGGGCCGTGTTGATCAGGGTGTCGATCAGCAACCGCGAGCCGACCACAAAGGCCCCCTGGCCACCGTAGGCCTTGCCAAAGGTGCCGGTCAGAATCTCGATCGCCTGCCGCACCCCTTGCTCTTCGGCAAGGCCGCAGCCGTTATCCCCCCTGATGCCGACCCCGTGGGCCTCATCGACATAGAGCACGGCGCTGAACCGGTCCTTGATCCGCACCAATTGGGCGAGATTGGCCACGTCGCCGTCCATGCTGAAAATCGATTCAGTGACGATAAACACCTGGCGGAAGCGGTCCCGGTCCTTGGCCAGGATTCGCTCGACCGCCTGGTGATCGAGATGGGGGTAGCGGATGACCTTGGCCAGCGACAGACGCATGCCATCGATCAGGCTGGCGTGGCAGAGCTTATCGGCCAGGATCAGGTCCTGCTTGCCGGCCAGGGCGGGCAGGATGCCGACGTTGAGATGATAGCCGGAGTTGAACACCAGGGCGGCCTCGGTCCCGTACAGGGCGGCCAGCCCTTCTTCCAGGCCGGCATAGGGCCTGGTGTTGCCGGTCATCAGTCGGGAGGCGGTGCTGCCCAGGCCATAGCAGGTCAGCAGATTGCCCTGGTTCCGCCTTGCATAAAAATCCGCGAGCATTTCCCGGTTGGCGGCCAGGCCCAGGTAATCGTTGCCAGCCAGGTTGAGATATTCGCGCCCGTCGATTTCGATGCGGCCACGGGCGAGATGGGTCACCGCCACCAACTGGCGCCGCTGTCCCAGCCGGTCGATCTCGGTCAGATGTTCGGCCAGATGGCGGCTGAAGCCGCTCATGATCGCTCCTCTGCGATCCGGGTGTACAGACTTTCGCTGAATCCCACGAATATCCGATCGCCCAGCCGCAGCACCGGCGCCCGCAGGTTGCCGGTCCGGCCTGAGGCAGCGGCCAAAATGACCTCCTTATCGTCAATGCGGGGGTCAAACACCTGGTAATTTTTGCCCTTGGCCACCAGAATCTCTCTTGCCCCGGCCAGCACCTGCCAGGCGGCCTCGCCGGCCAGCGGTTTCTTCCTGGCGTCGTCGACCTTAAGCGGCGTCAATTTGTTGTTATGCAGCACAACCTGTGCCTTGCCGCACGAGGCTCAGCCCTGGCGCAGATAGGCCCAATCAATCTCCATGTTTTCCTCCGTGGTTGTTTTCCGAATATTTTCGCTGGCGCCCGAGGCGCGGCAGCAGCAATCATTATACCCGTGGACCAGATCGGCCACCACAGTATTTTCGGTCGATTGCCTATTCCCCTCAATAGCAAAATCCACTATAGACACCAAAACCATCTTGTGCATCCACCCGAGGAGACCATGACCACCCCGACCGATGTTCCCGGACCACAGGGCGAACTGCTCCTGCGCACCATGCCCATGCCGGCCGACACCAGCTTTAATGGCGATATCTTCGGCGGTTGGCTGATGTCGCAGATGGATCTGGCCGGCAGCATGATGGCCAAGGAGGTGACCCGCACCCGCACCGCCACCGTGGCCGTGGAAAGTATGAAATTCATCAAGCCGGTCCGGGTGGGTGACGTGGTCTGCTGCTACGGCCGGGTCAAGCGGGTGGGCATCACCTCGGTGACCATCGTGCTTGAGGTGTGGGTCCGGCCGATTCTTAACGCCGGCAAGGATCAGTTTACCACCTTCAAGGTCACCGAGGCGGCATTCACCTACGTGGCCATCGACAGCGAGGGCAGGAAACAGCCGATCAACCAAACCCCACCAAACTTAATAGAACCAGACTGACAATCCGACATCCTTAGTCCCTCTGTTTGCCGATTGACCGGGATTTTTCTTATTTTTTTCTCTTACCGCAAGGAATCCGCATGTCCACCGCCCTGTCCCAGCCGCCGGCCACAATCCTCTTTCTCCACGGCCTTGATTCCTCCACCAGGGGTACCAAGGCCCTGTGGTTCCGCGCCCATTTCCCTCAGGTCGAGATGCGGGATTACCACGGCGAGCTGACGGATCGACTCGCCCAACTGGAGGAGCAGACGGCTCAAGCCGGGCAACTGATCCTGGTGGGCTCGAGCTTCGGCGGCCTGATGGCCGCCTGCTTTGCCGCCCGCCACCCTGACCGGTGCGGGCGGCTGATTCTGTTGGCCCCGGCGCTTAA
>WRKE01000010.1 GCA_009778235.1 Pseudomonadota bacterium | reverse complement strand
ATCGTTTTCAGAGGTCTGTAATGCGCCCCAAACCCTTTGTCCCGGAGCCCCATGCCCGTGCCTCCTATGTGCGCGACACCAAAACCGGCCTGGTCTGGCACCGCTGCGAACTGCGTACCCTGTACGTGGATACCGACCGCTCCCAGGTGGTCTATCACGCCAACTACCTGCGCTATTTCGAGTTCGGCCGGGCTTCGCTGATGCGCGAGGCCAACTATCCCTATAAGGAAATCGAAGAAAGCGGCTACATCTACCCGATTATCAAAACCGAACTCAACTATCACTCGCCGCTCTTTTACGACGACCTGATGTATATTCATACCCGCCTGGCACGGCTGGAATTGGTCAAGGTCCAGTTCGATTATCTGATCACCCGGGCGGACAACGGCGAGATCGCCTGTACCGGCATGACCCGCCACTGCGCGGTCAACGCCAATCATATTCCGGTGGAGATCGACGCCAAGACCATAGCCCTGTGGCATCAGTTTCCCAATTGATGGCCGGCGAATACAAAAAAATCACCCTGCCGGTGGCGCCCTGGTTTGTTGATCACCATTTTGCAGGCCGCATCGTTTTGGCCGCGGTGGAGGCCATGCAGTGCTTGGCCACGACTGTCCAGGCGGCTCATCCCCAGTTGAAGGTTACCCAGATCCGCGACGCCCGCTTTGGCAAACTGCTCGAAATTCCGTGGCTTGCCACCGAAATCGACGCCCTGGTTGAACTGGAGCAGGGGGAAAACGGTGAGATCAGCGCCCGGTTGCTGACCAGGGCGCAGGGCAAGGTCATGGCCCGGCTGATCACCCACTGCGAGCTGACCTTTGCCGCCGGGACGATTGCCGACGCTGGGATGGAAAAGTGGAGGGCCGAACCACCCCCGGAGGCGGCCAGGGCAATCAAAGCCGCCCAGGTGTATCAGGAATTGGTGCCCTTCGGACCGGCCTACCAAACTCTGCGGGATCAACTGGTTCTCCAGGCGGACATGGTCTGGGGGAGCTTGCTGGCGCCCAAGCCGGGCTGCTCACCGACGGCGCCGCTCGGCTCACCCTTCCCCTTGGATGGGGCCATGCACGCCGCTTGTGTCCACGGGCAACAATTGGTTGACTTCGTCCCCTTTCCGGTGGGCTTTGCCAGCCGGCACATCGTCAAGCACACTTGCGCCGGGGAATGGTATCGCACCCAGGCCCTGCTGCAGGTACGCGCTGCGGACGAGCTGTGCTATGACCTCTGGATCGTTGACCGGCGGGGACAGGTCCGGGAGATGGTCAGGGGATTGCGGATGCGGGATGTGAGCCACGGCCGGATCAAACCGCCGGGGTGGATCAAGACGATTGCAACAGGAAGGCAACCGATGGTCGAAGCGTAACCTGTCTCAGCGGGAGAGGTCGGGCCGTTCGTCCAGCATGACCCAGGCCAGGCCGCGTTCCACGGTCACCCGGGTGAGCCAGCGGCAGAAGATCAGGGAATAGACCGCGCCGGACAGATACATGCCCACCAGAAAGACCAGATGCGAAAAACCGTAGGTCAAGGGGCCGCCAATCACCACGATCCACGGGGTCTGCCAATGTAAGGAGAGCAGACCCAAGGCGGTGACCGCCGGCCAGCCGAGGAGAAAGCTTGCGCCGATGAGCAGGACACCGAGCAAGACCCTGATGGTCGGTTTCTCGTGAAAGGCCGACAGGTCAGCCTGTTCCGCGATGGCCGACCGGACAAAATCGGTGGTTGCCAGCCAAAGGATGCATTTTTTACACAACTGTTTCATCTTTTCCTGGCCAGCTTTGACCACAGGGAAGAGGAACAAGGGGTGGACGCTCGCAAACGGGTGCGAAACGTACTATATCCCACCGGGACCGGCGAAGCAAGATGGGAGAGAATCAGAACACTATCAGCCAAGGTCTCGGATGGGATTTTTTCGACGCCATCTACTGCATTACCTTGGACAGCCGACCCGATAGAATGGCGGCGGCAGAGGCGCAGTTTGCCCTGGCCGGCCTGGCGGGACGGGTTAAGTTTCTCGTCGTGGCCAGGGACGAGGAGGATCCGGCGCGGGGCATTTATGAGTCGCACCAGCGCTGTCTCTCCCTGGGGTTGGCGGCCGGGGCCCAGCATATTTTGATTTTTGAGGATGATATCTTCTTCCGGGGCTGCGACCATCAGCTCTTGGACCATGCCTGTCGTTTCCTCCAAGAGACCAATACCTGGGACGCCTTCTTCCTCGGCTGTCTCACCAACGGCAGCCGACCAACCGGCCAGGATGGCGTGGTCAGAATACAATATCGCTGCTTGGCCCATGCCTATGCCTTAAACCGCCCCTTTGCCGAGCGGATTGCGCAGAGACCGTGGCAAGGAATCCCCATCGACGGACTGCTCCAGGCGGTGGGGGGGAATTTTTTTGCCCTTCGGCCGATGTGTGGATTCCAGGGACGGGCCAGTAGCGACAACAAAACCGTGTGGCTCAATCGGCTGCGCAGTCTGTGCGGAGGTCTGCCGTTGATCCAGCTGGGCAATGAACTCTACCAGAATAATAAAAAAATCTTGATCCTCCTGCACCTTGCCGCGGTGGTGGCCATTGTCCTTTTTCTTCTCGCCTGCTTATGAAATATACCTCGATCAACTTCCC
>WRKE01000009.1 GCA_009778235.1 Pseudomonadota bacterium | reverse complement strand
GGGATGGGATTATTCGACCTTGAGGATGGTGCCCTCGAAATGGAGCACCTGGCCGGCGAGCGGATGGTTGAAGTCGATGGTGACGGTCGCCTCGTTGATGTCGGCCACCACCCCCTGCAGCTCTTGGCCCTCGGGACCGACCGCGGTGAGCATCAAGCCCGGCTGCCGGGCCTCCTCGGGCACATGCGACAGAGGCACTTCGATCAGGGCCTCCTCGATCACGGCCCCGTAGCCATCCTTGGGCTGGACACTAAGCTTGAAAAAATCGCCGGCTTTTTTCCCCGCCAGGGCTTGCTCCAGACCGAATATGAGCTGCTCTTCGCCATGGGTGTAGATGAGCGGGGCTTGATCCGTGCTTACTTCCACGGTCTCGCCGCTGTCCAGGGTCAGGGTGTAGGCGATGGTTACGGTGCTGCCTTGGCTGATGATCATGGTGTCCTCAAGGAAATGAAAAAAATGACTGGCCGGGGAGTTTTCGAAAACCAACGGTCGCGCTCAACCTGCCTGCGGTGACGGCGTGCGCACAGCTATAGCCTGCCCGAAGGACAATTGCAAGGCTGCTCTGGTCCGCCTTTGGGTCGATCAATCAACCAAACAACCAATGCTGGTCAGGCCAACAAGGCGGCCAGCCGGTGCTCGAGTTCAGCCTGTTGGCTGCGGATCGAGTGGTTGAGGCGCAACTGGACCAGGGCCCGGTGCAGATTTTCTCCCGGCCGGCTGACCTTGAAATAGTGGTTGCCTTCCAGGTGGTCGGTAAAAAAACGCAGGCCCAGTTCAAAACTGATCAGGGCGGCGGCCGGCACCAGCAGTTCACGATCCGGCGGCGCCAGCAGATGGGCGGCCCGGCGCAGATAGCCGGTCATCAACCCCTGAAACATCTCCGGGTCAAAGGTGATGCTTTCAGGGTCGGCTGGATGCTCGCCCTGCAGGTTGCAACAGGAACGGAGACAGTCGCCCAGATCGTGGAGCACCAGCCCCGGTTTGACGGTGTCGAAATCGATCAGGCTCACCGCCCGGTCCTCTCCGGCGGCGAACAGGAAATTGGCCGCCTTGGGATCGCCGTGGATCACCCTGCGGCTGAGCTGGTCCTTAGCCCCTTCAAGCAGGGTGGCGGTCGGCCGCAGGTGCTCAATCATCTCGCGGCACTGCGCTTCCTGTCGATGGCCACGAAAGGCATGGTTTGGGCCTTTCACCGCGTCATAACGGGTCAGATACCGGGGAGTGACATGGAAATCGGGCAGCGGGTCGGCCAGGAGATCGGGATTAAGATCTCCGGTCAGGAGATGAAAGGCGCCCAACAGGCCACCAATCGCCTCGGCCTGGGTCGGAGTTGCCAGGCTGGCCAGGGTACGGGTGTGGTCAAGGTAGGTCAACAGCCGCCAGCAGCAGCCGGAACCATCGATCCAATGGTCCTGGCCATCAGGGGCGGCAACCAGCCGGAAAAAGACCAGGCCGGGCTCGGACGCGGCGGCGCGGCCAAGATGGGTGGTCACCAGCCGCATATTGGCCATCACTGCCGAAAGATCGGGAAACACCTGGGGATAAAGCCGTTGCAGAACCAGGTGCCGGCCGGCTGCCAGCCTCACCAGAAAGCTATCGTTGATGTTGCCCTGGCCCAACGGTTTCAGGGCAACATCAGCCTGACCCGGCAGGAAAAAATCCAGGGCAGCCCGAATCTCCGCCGACAAGGACCGGCTCATTGGTGCCCGGCCACAGGATATTTTTGCGCGTTGAGCACCATTTTGTCCGTCACCGCTTCCAGTGGGTCGATGCCCAGTTGATCGGCCAGGCGGGTCAGGTAGATGAGGACATCGGCGATCTCAAGGGCCACTTGGTCCCTTACGGTCGGCGGCAGCGTGTGGCTTTGCTCCGAGGTCAGCCACTGGAAATGTTCCAGCAGTTCGGCGGCCTCGACCATCAGGGCAGTAGCCAGGTTTTTCGGGGTGTGCAAGGCTTCCCAGTCGCGCTCGGCGGCAAAACGGCGCAGTTGGACGGCAAGCTCTTTGAGATCAACAATCCGGCGGGACGATGTTTGGGCCACGGCTTTCCTCCTGAATGCGGCAACCCAGCGTAGCGCGGCAACGGCTGTTTGTCATCCCCGATGAGGGAATGAGCGGTTCGGTTTTAATGGGATGTGGTCGTAAATCTGGTCCGCTTGCCAGCGCCTGCCCTGGTCGTGGCCAGCGAAAAAATCTTTCGCTTACCCAGGCGCTGGGCCATGATTTTGCTCCCCATCGCCAGCCGGAACGCGCTATGATGGCAGAACGGTTCACTACCGGCTGACCCGTCATATACAAGAAAAAAGGCCTGTTGAAGAGGTAAGCTGGAGCGGGGAGAAGAGAGTAAGCGTTAACGGCACAAAGCCTCTCGCAATGCCCGGCCTATCGCCAAGTACCAAGCGGAGTGAAGCCGCATGCTCATGGTCTTCCTGCTGGCGACCAGCCGCCTTTGCCGGTCAAGCTCGATATGACCACCTGCGGCCAGTAGCCGCGCCAGCACGGCCACGCCGCATTGCAACCAGCGGAGATTCCCATGAAAAACGATCCGGTGATCAGCAACACGCCCAGACCGCCCTACTATGCGGTTATCTTTACCTCGCAGCGGACAG
>WRKE01000008.1 GCA_009778235.1 Pseudomonadota bacterium | reverse complement strand
GAGGTTGTCATGGGTATTCAAAGTGCAATGTACAGCGGCGTCAGCGGTCTCAACACCAATTCCCAGGCCATGAGCGTCATCGGCAACAATCTGGCCAATACCAACACCTTGGGATTCAAAGGCTCACGCACCATCTTTTCCGATGTCTTGTCGAGCAATGTCAACGGGTCCGGCGGGATGTCCCAGGTGGGCCGCGGAGTAGGACTCTCCATCATTGATCCGATTTTCAACCAGGGCACCTTCGAAACCACCTCGTCGGGCACCGATGTGGCCATCGAGGGCAGCGGATTTTTCGTGCTCAAGGAACCGGACGACAACACCGCCTACTACACCCGGGCCGGCTCCTTTCGTTTTGACGAAAACGGCTATCTGGTCAATCCGGAAGGGTTGCGCGTCCAGGGTAAATTGTTCGATCTCATCAACAATAACAACGAATTGCTCCCCTACGATCCCACCGATATCAGGGTAGCCAACGTCGGTCTGGTGTCCGCCAACCCCACCTCCGAGATGACCTTTGTCACCAACCTGAACGCCAACACGCCGGTCATTGACACCGCAACCTATCCGGCAATCGATCCCACAGTCCGGCAAAGCTACTCCTATGCCGCCTCGACCGAGGTCTTCGACTCTCTGGGGCAGTCCCATCTGCTCACCGTCTACTGGCGCATGACCGACCAGATCAATAATACCTGGGAGGCGGCCTACGGCGTCGACAATGGGACCACCGTCACCTCCTTGCCCGACATGCACTTCACCAACATCGGGCAGTCGCCCACCTATCCCGATCCTTTCACTGCGACCACAGGAACGATCTCATGGGGGAACGGCGCGGCTGATTCGGTCATCACCATAAAGTTAGACTGTACCCAATATGCCAGTTCCTCCTCGGTGATCGGCACGGCGCAGAACGGATACACAGCCGGCGAGCTGACTAACGTCGCGATCAATAACGATGGCGTGGTGGTGGCCTCCTACTCCAACGGCCGTCAGATCAATGTCGCCCAGTTGATCCTGGCAAAATTTCAAAATCCCGGCGGCCTGCAACAAGCCGGAGCCAACCGCTTCCTTGCCACCAACGATGTCGGCATCATCCGGGTCGGTCTGCCCGGTCCGGAACTGGGCCGACTGTTCACCAATGCCCTGGAGCAGTCCAACGTCGACATGGGCCAGGAATTCGTCAATATGATCGCCACCCAGCGCGGCTTTCAGGCCAACTCCAAAATCATCACCACCGTTGACGATATGTTAAACGAGCTGATCAACCTCAAGCGCTAAGCAACAAGCCCGAGTCATTATTTCGACACCCGGCCCCATGACCACCTGGTCATGGGGCCATATTGTTTCCCCTCGTCTTTTTCCCCTTTTGCCCTCCTACCCCTAATATATTCGCCAAGGTGGCGGAGCATGTCGCTTGCTCCCCGCAATGACGATAGTTCATAGAATTGGATTACGAAGCTCAACGGTGGGTTTCGCTGCGCTCGCAATGATGCCTGTTTGTTCCACGTCATGGCAAGGAAGCGACCCTTTCGCACCGCTCAGCGCAGGCTCCGCAATCCAGCGGCACACCCTCGCTGGCACCCTCTTTGCATAATCATCGGTGAGCAGGGGTCAGCGGCTGACATTTGCACCTGCCCGCTCAGTTAGGCCAGGGTCTATCAGTGCAGCCTCAACGATTGCCCAACCCATCATGCAGAGCAAACCGTTTTCGTTTTCCACGGTCTCAATTGAAAGGAACCCATCATGGCGGAGAAAAAATCTGAAAAAGCCGAAGAACGGAAGAAAGGCGGAAAACTGAAGCTGATCATCACTGCGACTGTGGTTTTGATCGCCCTCCTGGCAGGTGGCGGCTACTATTTCCTGGTCCTCAAACCCAAGCAAGAGGCATTGCTCAGCAAACAGCAGGAAGAAAGCAAGGCGGCCGCACTGATCAAGCCAGTGCCCGAGGAAGCGAAGATCGGTCCCATGGTGGAGATCAAGGAGTTCATCGTCAACATCATCGGCACCGACGCCCCGCACTATGTCAAGGCCTCGCTCTCGCTTGAATTGGACAAGGACCGCGCCGTGGATGAGGTCAACAAGCGCATGCCCCAGATCCGCGATGCCATCCTGCTGATTATCGGCAATAAAACCTTCGAGGAATTGCAGGATATCCAAGGCAAGAATCAAGTGAAGGCCGAACTGAAAAGCAAGATCAACTCGTTTCTTAGAACCGGCAAGATCAACAATATCTACCTGACCGACTTCGTGGTGCAATGAACCCCGTGGAGCCCATACTCAACAAACAGGAGATCGCAGAACTGCTGACCGCCATCAAGGCGGGCAGCGGCTCGGACGATCTCGCCGAGGCCACCCCGCCCTGGCCGATACGCCAGACCATGCCGGCGTCGCCCCTCGACCTGTTCAAAACCTACGAACGCAACCGGGTCGGCGGCGAGCAGCGTATCCCCAACCTGGACATCATTCTCGACAGCTTCAGCCGCCGGTTCTCCACCTGTCTGACCAATGTCATGCTGCGCAACTTTGTGGTTGAACGCGCTGAAATCGCCACCACCGTCTTCCAGCAAAGCCTGATCGATCTGAGCAACCAGGGCGC
>WRKE01000007.1 GCA_009778235.1 Pseudomonadota bacterium | reverse complement strand
GTCCGCCATCGACTCCGGCCGGCCAGGTGGCGCAATCGCCGGCCCCGGCTCCCCCACCGGGGCCGCCAGCAGATGCATGGCCCGCTGTTCCTTCTGGCCCGGCTGCCTAGCAAGCTGCGCCGCCATGCCCGCGGCGATCAGATGGTCCAGGGTGGCACCCACCTGTTCCAGACTGTCAAAGGGGCACAACGAGTCCGCCCGCAGCCGCAATTCCCCCGCGGTCTGCGGACCGCGCAGCAACAGCACGCTGAGCAAGGCCGCTTCGTGGCCGTCGAGGTCGTGGTCCTTGGCAAAGGATTGCCAGTATTTCGGCACCCGGCCGGCATCGCTCTGGTAGACGTAGCGCCGCTGTTTGAGCGACTTTAAGGCCGCCAGCACTGCGGCCTCGTCCACCTGCATCACCGGCGCTCGGTTGGTTTTCTGGTTGCAGGCATTGAGCAGCGCATTCAACGACAGGGGATAGTACTCGGGCGTGGCCAGCTCCTTTTCCAGCAGGCAGCCCAGCACCCGGAGTTCCACAGCATCAAGATCGTTTTTCATGGATTTTTATGGAAACGGTAAAAGATATCTGTCAGCATGTCAGCACTGGCCGGAATGTTGTCCATGATACGCATGACCGCTCGGCCACTGTTGGGCAAAAAATATCGGTTTCAGTGATTTTTGAAAACCATATCTTCCGGCCGGCCGCTTTTTTTATTTTTTGCCTCCAACTGCCGCCGCCGTCGAACAGATGGACCGCCTAAGCCGATTGGTCGGGACGAACTCCATATTATTGACGCTGGACCTCCGGGTCGGTGTTGGCAATCCATGCACTTTTCCGGCATCAACCAAAGAATTACTTGCAACCAGGCGATGATCCCGAGATACTGTTGCCATCGAACAAGCTCCAGCCCGCACCTGGCCCCCATGCCGGGATATGGGCCGAACCCGCCACTTACAACTCCCAGGAGGCTCCCGCGACATGCCGTTTGCAGAAGATGATGACTCCATGCCCATCATGGAAATAATCAAACGAATCGTCCAGATCGCGGCCACCTGCTTAGGCCTTGCCGTTATCGTCATTGGCCTCAACTATGCCATGGACGTCTTCCACCTCATCCTGGCCATGCTGAAATCGCCAACCATCCTGGCCGCGCCTATCCAGGAACTGGCGGACAGCTTCGGCGGCCGCGCCTTTGATGTCAGCTTGCCGGACCGCACGATTCCCCTGGCCAAACTTATCGCCCTGGTGGTGTACTGCTGCGGCGTGCTGGCGGCCGCGTTCCTGACCATAGCGCTCATGCAGGCAGGGGCCAAGATCGTCTCCCTGACCGCCGGCGACCGCACCGCGGTCAAGCAGATGCTGCAAAACGCCTTTGGTGGCCGCAAGCAGCCCAGATCATCATCGCCCCCGCAACCGGAGGAATACAGGGGACCACGCCGGGTTTGATGCAGGAGTTGGGGATTGAATCCACCAATGAGCCAAGACCATGAAAACACAGGGAGGCTGTTGATGAAAGAATGGACCGCACCGGAATTATTGCGTCTTTCGGGATCGTATTGGCAATGTTGTGCGCTGCAGGCCGCGGTGGGGCTTGATCTGTTCACCGCCCTGGCCGACGGTCCCAAGACCGAGGAACAACTGGCCGGCGACTTGGCCTGCGACCTCAGGGCGCTGCGCATGCTGGTCACGGCCCTGGTGGCCCTTGAGTTTCTTACCCGGCAAGGAGCAATGGTGACTGCCTCAGCCAGCAGCCTGACCTATCTGGCGGCCACCTCGCCGGAGTACGTGGGCTTCATCATCCGGCACCATGCCCACCTCGTGCCTGCTTGGGCCAGGCTGGTCGAATCCGTGCGCAGCGGCGAACCCAGTCTGGAGAGGAGCTCGGTGCATACCGAGGACGAAGGAGAAAGAGAAGCCTTTCTGATGGGCATGTTCAACGTGGCCCGGCAGCAGGCCGAGACCATTGCCAAGGCCCTGGATCTTACCGGACGTTCCCGGCTCATTGATGTGGGCGGTGGCCCCGGCACCTATGCCGTGTACTTTTGCCTGCGAAACCCCGGCCTGCAGGCCACCATCTTTGACCTGCCCACCTCGGAGCGCTTTGCCCGTGGAGTGGTGGAACGCTACGGCCTGGCCAACCGCATCAAATTCGCGGGCGGCAACTTTTTGCGGGACGAGCTGCCCAAGGGCCAAGATGTGGCCTGGCTGTCCCAGGTGCTGCACGGAGAACGACCTGAAGACGCGGCCCGCCTGGTTAAAAACGCCGCCGCCTGCCTGCTCCCCGGCGGCCTGTTGGCTATCCAGGAATTCGTGATCGATAACGACCGCACCGGGCCACCCCATCCCGCCCTGTTTTCCTTAAACATGCTGCTCGGCACCAATGGCGGCCAAGCCTACACCTTAGAGGAAATCAGCGTTATGCTTTCGGATGCCGGCGCCAGAAACATACAGCCGCTGGATCTGGCCCTGCCCCAAGGCTGTCGGATCGTGATTGGCACCGTGTGATACCATTTTTCATTTCTAATGAAACAAGTATTGACATCGGCACAGGCTCATCAGAAAATCCCGGGTCGTCTGTTGATAGCACTGCTGC
>WRKE01000006.1 GCA_009778235.1 Pseudomonadota bacterium | reverse complement strand
AAATTGAGGGAGAAGTTGTTTCTTTTTTGGCTCGGATTGCTCGTGGCTGCCGGGTTTCGCCCTGATGGTCGGAAAGCAACTGCCGCTTTACCGGCTCCTGCATACTGAAATAGGCCTTCTTCAGGAACGACTATCAATCTTGATATTCAAGCGACCGCTCCCTTTGCATCTGATGGATTGAAGGTTTGGCTCCATCCTCTCCCCACCCATCCATTCGCTATCGAATAATATCATTTTCTCTTTTTAATGAAAAAAATATTCTTATTTTTTTCATTAAAATTCAATATGTTCCTATCGTGACCTACTGCATTGGCAAAAGGAAATGGTATAATTGGTTAGAAGAGCCAGTGGTCCCCGGCAAAGCCGAGGGGGTGCCCATGGGAAACCAGGTCACGGTCGTGGTGACTTGATCCGGCGGATTGCGGCGGATTCAGCTATCGAAACCTTTCACTGTCCCGCCAGCTTGATCAGGGCCTCCTTGTCCCGGTCCATGAACGGATTCTTGCCGCTGACGCTCAGCGGGATGCCATACGCGATTCTGACTTCCTCGCCCAGCAGGCCCATTTCCAGCACCGCCTGGCCCGCGGTATACATGATCCGGTTGTCGACCCGGTGGTCCATGGCCACGCTGGCCGCAGACCCCACGGCAATGCCGAGATCGCCGGTGTTGAACGCGCAGGGATGATGCGGATGTTTGTTCTTCTCCGTGCAATCGACAAAGCCGCACATGCCGCAGGGCGTAAGCCCCATCGGCACGATCTTGGTGCCGATCAGGACCATAGCCTGGGCCGAGAGGATGTTGACCGCGTCCCGCAGGAAGAAATCAGGCAGCTTGTCCCGGAGCGCCATGGCCTTGAGGGTATCGGACACCGCGACAATACCCTCCCTGTTCAAGAGGGCAATGACCAGATTGTCCACCCCCCTGGCCTTGGGGGCGGTCCGGGCCGCGGTCATCATTTCCCTGGCCACCGCCATAACCGATTCCTCGCGAAGTTCCTGCTCAAAATAAACTTTCATGTGTAGCTCCTTGGCGTTTGTCCATAATCCATGCGCTCCTCATGAGTGCGTTATTAATACGGTCATTCATCACCGAACACCATCCCCTGTTTCGTCATTTCGACCGCAGGGAGAAATCTCCATGGATCGAGCAATAACCAATGAAAATATTGGAAAGATTTCTCTTCGCTCCGCTCATCGAAATGACAGAAAAAGATGTGGTCAATGTCCGGTGAATAACGAATTCATTAATATACCATTTCCTCTTGCCAATGCAGTGGGTCACGATAGAAACATATTGAATTTAATGAAAAAAATAAGAAATGATATCACTTGACCTGATAGATCCGGACAAAATCAATGGTCATGGTCTGCGGGAAGACGGTGGTCTCGTCGGGGTTGCCCGGCCAGTACCCGCCCACCGCGACGTTCATCAACAGGAAGAAGGGATGATCAAAGGCCCAGTCCGTGCCCTGGGGGATCTGCTCCCGGCTCAGTTCGAAAAACATCTGGTTGTCCATGAACCACCGGATGCGGTCCGGTTGCCAATCCACCGCGAATACGTGGAAATCGTCCCGCACCATTTTTTCATTCGCCAAGGTCAGCCCGCCGCCGATCCCCTCGCCGCCGCAGTATCCGGGCCCATGCACGGTGCCGTGCACGGTGGAGGGCTCCCGGCCGACGTTTTCCATGATATCGATCTCGCCGCAGACAGGCCAGCCCACCTCGACAAAATTATCCCCCAGCATCCAAAAGGCCGGCCATATCCCCTGGCCGTACGGCAGCTTGATCCGCGCCTCCACCAGCCCGTAGGTGAAGGCGAAGCGGCCTCGGGTCAGCAGCCGGGCCGAGGTGAAACGGGCCGGACCGTACCAGCAGTCGTGCTGGTGCTGATCAGCCTCTGGCACGGCCTGGGCGGTGATCACCAGGCATCCCTGGCCGTCTAAGGCCGCGTTCCCGGGATGGTCGGTGTAACACTGCAGCTCGCCGTTCCCCCACCCCCAACCCCCCTGTTCGCATTCCCATTTCAAGGGATCGGGCGGAGTGCCGGCTGGGCCATCGAACTCGTCGTTCCAGACGAGGCAAAGCCGGTCAACCGGCAGGTCAATCGAGGTGAAGGGAGCGGGGGCGGGCGAAGACGTTGCTTTCATGGCTACACACCTCACAGGTCAAAGGAATCATGGACAGGCATCCAGGACGGCCGGCCTTGCCGTTGCCGCCGCGCGAAGCACTTATTCAGGATCGGATCACGGCAGTATCAGGTAATCATGGCTGATGATAACCCGACCGGTAACCACTTGGCACCAAGATATTTTCGGGCACCGCATCGAAACACCCAAGGCCTTGACCGTGGGCAATGGCCAAGGCGCCAGCTTGGTTTGTATCGCCATTGTTCATTTCCCCTTGATCGTTTTTCCATCGGCCGGGAAACAACCGCTCTCCAGCAGTGCTGTTGGGGTGAGCCAAACCGTTGCTGGGCAAGGGCTACGCCATATTTAGGCAATATTGCAAAGAAATGATGAGTACAAAAAATTTGTCTTGCGTTCGGTTTTGTGCATAATGAAAATAGTGCGCCTGC
>WRKE01000005.1 GCA_009778235.1 Pseudomonadota bacterium | reverse complement strand
TGGTCGTCGAAGATCGCATCCTCGCCGATGCTGCCGTAGGAGCCAAAGGCGTCGCAGGCAAACAGGATCTGGCGCTTACGCTCGTAGGTCATCATGGTCTCGGGCCAGTGGATATTGGGGGTGTCGAAGAACTGGAGTTCATAGTCTCCCACTGTCAGGATCATGCCGTCGGTGATGGCCACCGCCCGTTCGGCCGGTACCTCGGCAAAGGCGTTCAGTAGCGGGACAGCCTTCTTGGTGCAGTAGATTACCGCCTTGCTGTTGCGCTGGCAGAATTCGCGCAGCCAGCCGGAGTGGTCCGGCTCCATGTGGTTGACCACCAGGATGTCGATATCCTCGATCCGCAGGGTCGCGCCGTCCAACTGACGGGTGAGTTCCTGGGGAAAGCCGAAAATGTCCTGGGTCAGGTCGATCAGGACGTTCTTTCCCGCCTTGATCAGGTAGCTGTTGATGGAAACGCCGTGGGGAACCGGCCAGATACCCTCGAAAAGATAGTGTTTGTCCTCGATGTTAACGGCCAGGCGATAGATGTCGTCGATCACTTGTTTGATCTGCATAAGGTTCACCGCTCCAAAGAAAAATCTTGCAGGGATGGTTGGCTGAGTCGGTCCCCGGATGGGAATGACGGGTAAGCCCGTAAGATAAGCGGGTTGGCGGAAAATTTCCAGCCGCAAATGAGTTGGGGTTCTCCCGGGAGGCATTCGGCCGGGTGAAGGCCCGCCAGCGGGTGTGCCGGAGGCGGATCAGGGCCTTGAATGCGTTTTTCCGGTTGGGCAAACCGCGCAGATGCAGGGCGATCGACGGTTTTTTCCGTTGTCATGGCCGACATCGGTCAGGAGGCGGTGATGGGCACAGGGGCGTGGGGAGAAAGATCGGAAAAGGGCGAAGAGGGAAAAATACAAAGCAGGCCGGGGAGGCGGGCAGGGGTGCCCGGCTTCCCGGCCTTAAAAAAACTGCGATCAGGAGCCTTGCAGCACCCACTGGCCGGAGGAGTCGCGGCAGGCGGTGGTGTAGGTGCGTTGCGGCTTGCCGTCGATCACCGCGTTGATTTCAGCCCTCCGGCAGACCTGTTGGGAGGGGGTCTGGTAGGCCGGCTGTGGGGTCACCGCATATTGGTTGCCGGTATCGGGATTCACCCAGGCTGACCTCCGGTTCGACAGACCGGTCTCATAAACGTTGCTCAACCGGTCGCGGTCATATTTGTCCATCTCGTTGCCGATGATGTACCCCAGGCCGGCTCCCACCGCCGCGCCGATCAAGGTGGCGCCGGTGTTGCGGCCGATGGCCTGGCCGATGAGGGCGCCGCCGGCCGCGCCGCCGAGCGCGCCGGTCTGGCCTCTAGTGGCGCAGGATGACAGGGTGAGGAGAGCAAGCAAGGCGAAGACGCCACACAACTGTTTCATCATTTTGGTTACCTTTGGTGGTTGATTGGGTCGGTGTTTGACTGCGCCCAGGATTACCAGGTGGGCGGATAGTCGCAGGGCCCGGTGGTGTATTCCTTGATCGGTTGGCCGTACCGGTCAAACATGGCCCGACCGTAGCCGTCCAGCACATACCGTTCCCATCGGCACGCTCCCGGGGAGACCGCCGGCCGGTAGGAATAGTAGCCCACCGGCGGTGGAGGGGGAGCGGCATACACCACCTGAGGGGGCGGCGGCTGCAGGGCGGAGGCGACAATGGCCGTGCCCAGCACCAGGCCGCCCAGTCCCAGGATCCATCCTCCGGAGCCGTAGTGCCTATGATACCCGGAATAACCCCGATATCCGTAGTAAGGGGAGGGTGGACCTCCGCGCCAACACAGTCCCGTTGTCGGTAGTAGAGGCACAGCCATAAAGGAGACGAGCAGACCGATAGCTATCTTTTTCATCATGGGTTGTTCCTCCTGTTCGCCAGGATTTTTTTTGTTTTTGTTGATGGATCCGGCTTGCCCCCTCGGTTTCGATCGGGCAGGGAAGTCCGGAAGCAAAAACTACCACTCTTAAGCACTTGCCGTGCCAGTTGTCGGGAAGGAATGTCTTTTGGAATTAAAAATAACAAGGGGTTAAACCCTCCTCGCCGGTTTTCGCGGCGGATTGCGGCCAGTTGCGAAGCTGGCTGTGGCATGTGGCCAGAGCGGTTGGCCGGAACGTCAAAAGTAACAAACCCGCCGCGGCCGTTTGTCCCGCGTTGCTGGATAATTATTACTCAATTAGGCGGGCTGAAGTCAAGGCGCCTGTTGCTTTATCCCGATGAAATTGAATGGAAACGGGAAGATGGCTTGGTCCTGGCCCGGCTATCCGGGTAGGCTGGCCGGCAAGTGGATACTTTTTACCCAGTTGCCAGACAATCTTTTCAGGAATCCTGATCGTCCGCGGCAGGGGGCGTCAGCCGCAACTCACCAAGCAGGCGGTCCACCGGGGCGTATTCGTCGGTGAATGGCGGCCAGGTGCCTTCGGGCTCGGGCAACTGGTGGGTCAGCATGGCGCCAAGGGCCGGGTCGTCGGGGCTGTGGGCCGGGGTGTCGCGGCCCGCGGCCAGGAGAATGTTTTGCCAGAGCCGGGGTGCGGCGGGGTCGACGACGGCGTAGGCGCGG
>WRKE01000004.1 GCA_009778235.1 Pseudomonadota bacterium | reverse complement strand
CCGCCACCATCAAATTGGTCGATGCCCAGGGGCCGTCGGCCGTTGGCCCTTTTATCGCGGGATTGCTGGATTAAAAAACACCAAACAAACACCACGGCCAGAAGGTTCGGCCGCAACAACCACAGCAGACAAGGCTCCGACGCTCCGGAGCCTTTTGCATTATGCCCATCTCCCTTGTGGTACAACGGATAACCATGACAAACCCAATTTTGACCAACGAACAACTCGGCACCGAGGCGGTGCTGTGGGATCTCAGCGCGCTGTATTCTGCCCCTGATAGTCCGGAGATCAAAGAAGATATGACCCGCTGTCGGCAATTGGCCGAAGGGTTGGCGATAGACGCGGCCGGGCGGCTTGCCGAGCTTGATGCCGACGGGATCTGCCGGGTGGTCGAGCGGCTTGAAACCATCGACACCCTGCTGGCCCGGCTGGAGACTTACGCCTATCTCCATTTCATCACCCAAACCGGCGATGGGGCCGCTTCGGCCCTGTTGCAGCGGGTCGAGGAGCTGGCGGCCGCGGTCGGCAAACTGACGGTTTTTTTCCGCCTGGAGTGGAATCGGCTGGATTCTGCCAGGGCGCTGACATTGTTGGAGGAGCAAGCGTTGCGCCGTTATCGCCACTACCTGACCGTGATGCGGAACTCAGCGCCGCATCTGCTGAGCGACAAGGAAGAGGAGTTGCTGCAGGAACTCAAACCGGTGGGCAGAAGCGCCTGGAATGTCTTGTTCGAGAAATTGTTCGGCCAGCTGCGGTTCGGCCAGCGCGGCAGGACCGAGGAAGAGGTGCTGAGCGATCTGTATCATCCGGACCGGGAGGTCCGCAAAAATGGGGCGGCGGAGTTGACCGCCGGCCTGCGTGACCATCTGCATCTGCTGACCCATGTGTTCAACACCCAGGCCGCCGAAAAGATGATCACAGACCGGCTGCGCCACTACCCCTCCTGGGACAGCGCGATCAACCTGAGCAATGAATTGGAGGGCCGGACCGTTGCCACCCTGGTCGATGCCGTGGCCGCCCGCTACGACATTGTCCATCGGTATTATCGGTTGAAAAGAGTTCTGCTCGGTGGTGGCGAACTGTTCGATTATGACCGCTACGCCCCGGTGCCAGGCGGCGATGAGGTGGCCATTCCTTGGGAGCGGTGCCGCCGGATCGTCCTGGATGCCTTTGCCGGTTTCTCACCCGAGATGGCCGCCGTGGCCTCTCGTTTTTTCGATGAGCGCTGGATTCATGCCCCGGTCCTTACCGGTAAACGGGGGGGTGCCTTTGCCCATCCATGTGTGCCTGAAGCCCACCCCTACATCCTGGTCAACTATACCGGCAACCTGCGCGATGTCGCCACCGTGGCGCATGAACTGGGGCACGGGGTGCATCAGTTCATGGCGGCGGAGCAGGGCTTTTACCACAGCGATACGCCGCTGGTCCTGGCCGAGACCGCCTCGGTCTTTGCCGAACTTTTGGTATTTAAGGCCCAGGTCGGCCTGCTGTCACCCCGGGAGAGACTAGCCTATATCTGCCAGAAATTGGAATCCATTTTCGCCACGGTCTTCCGCCAGGTGGCCATGAACCGGTTCGAGGCGGCGATGCACACTGGCAGGCGGCAGCAGGGGGAATTGTCGGCCGAGCAGCTTTCAGCCCTGTGGCTTTCGAGCCAGAGGCCGATGTTTGGCGAGTCGGTGACCCTGCGAGACGATTATGGCCTGTGGTGGGCCTATATTCCTCATTTCCTCAGCACCCCCGGCTACGTGTACGCCTATGCCTTCGGAGAACTGCTGGTTCTGGCGCTGTATGCCCGCTACCAGGCGGAGCCGGAAATATTTGTCAGCCGCTATTTCATGTTGCTGCGATCCGGCGGCAATGGTTCGCCCTATGCATTGCTCCGCCCCTTTGCCATTGATCTTGATGACCCGACTTTCTGGCAGGGCGGTCTTGAACTCATCGACCGGATGCTGGCGGATGCCGAGCAGGAGGTGGCCTCTGTTGTCGATAAGTAACAGCTGACCGCCGGCCATTGGTTGTCCAAGATTGCACAGGGGTAATCTGGCCTGATTGTGGCTGTTTGCCGCCATCCATTCGCACATGATGTGCACTTTTGTTTGATTTTTATTTTTCTTGCCCCCACAATGAAAATTGTAAGGGTACTCATAGGGGGGTAGGAATTCCTTTGCGTTTCTTTTGCGCCCCCCTTCCCTCCACAATAACTTCTGCCAGCAAATGCAGGGCATCTATTCTTCCCTGCTTATTTAGGGCATGTAAATTTTTAAGCCTGAATCGTGCTTTGAATATCTTGGTGACAATACCGGATGAACTGGGAGGTTGATGATTATTGACCAATTGATCGCTAAATATATAAACTATTTGAATATTCATGTTATGTACAATCTTGTTCCATGTTGAGAATGATGGAAATCATTCATGGAATAAATAGGGATATTTCAGAGTAATCATTACAGTATAACACAAAAAAATCTCAGAGAAATACACTGCCGATGGAAACGAAAAAGATAGACGGATTCTCGCTTGACAGTATTCTGCAGATTTTTTCCATGGAAAAGAAGTCACAGACACT
>WRKE01000003.1 GCA_009778235.1 Pseudomonadota bacterium | reverse complement strand
GGCGGAGGGAGTAGGATTCGAACCCACGGTGCTTGCGCACAACGGTTTTCAAGACCGCCGCCTTAAACCACTCGGCCATCCCTCCATAGGGGCCACTACATACCATCTCGAAGGAACACTGTCAATATTACTCCTTTGGCCTCGGCAGGAAAGCCATGAACAACCCGTTGGACTCCGAACAGAGCCAGGAATTCATCGACCTGACCTGCCTCTACGAAATAGCAAGACACCTGGCCTCGGCCACCAGCCTGCGGGAATGCCTGGGGAAAATCGTCGCCACCCTGGCCGAGCTGAAAGGTATGGACCACGGCGCAATCACCATTGTCAACCCGTCCACCGGTGAGTTGGAGATCGAGGTTGCCTCCATTGAGGGCAAACGGCGTGGCCGCTACAAACTGGGCGAGGGGATCACCGGCAAGGTGGTGGCCACCGGTGAGCCGATCATCATGCCGCAGATCGACAATGAACCGCTGTTTCTCAGTCATACCCGGACCAAGGGTGAGACGAGCAAGCGGAAAAGTTCGTTTCTGTGCGTGCCGATCCTGGCCTCGCGGCAGACCATCGGCGCCCTGTCGATCGACCGGATGTACCAGCAAGGCTTCGGGATGCAGTCGGAAAACGATCTCCGCTTTCTCACCGTGGTCTGCGGCCTGATCGCCGAGACCGTGCGGCGCATCCAGCGGGTCGATCAGGAAAAGGAGGCCTTGCGGCAGGAGAACGCCAAACTGGGGCGGGAGATGTCGGCCAAAAACCGGATCGAGGAGATCATCGGCACCTCCTCCCGGATGCGGGAGGTGTTCGACCTGGTGCACCGGGTGGCCGATTCCAGCGCCACCGTGCTGCTGCGCGGGGAACCGGGCACGGGCAAGACCCTGGTGGCCAAGGCCTTGCACTACAATTCCAGCCGCGCGGGCGGCCCCTTTGTGGTGGTCAACTGCCAGGCCCTGCCGGAATCCTTGCTGGAGAGCGAGTTGTTCGGCCACGAGCAAGCGACACTTGCGGGTGCCGTTGCAATCAAGCGCGGCCGCTGCGAGCTGGCCGAGGGCGGAACCTTGTTCCTCGATGAAATCGGCGAGGTCAGCCCCGCGGTCCAGGTGAAGCTGCTCAACCTGATCCAGGAACGCTCCTTCCAGCGGCTCGGCTCGGCCAAATCCATCAAGGCCGATATCCGCCTGGTGGCGGCCACCAACCGCGACCTGGAGTCCGCAGTCCGGGAAAGGCGCTTCCGGGAGGATCTGTACTGCCGGCTCAATGTCTTCCCGGTGTACCTGCCGCCCCTGCGGGAGCGGCGGACCGACATTCTGCTGTTGGCCGAATACTTCCTTGAGCGATATGCCAAGGAAAATAATAAAAAAATCACCCGGATCTCGACCCCGGCCATCGATCTGCTGGTCCAGTATCACTGGCCGGGCAATGTGCGCGAGCTGCGGAATTGCATGGAGAGGGCGGTGCTGAGCTGTGACGGCCCGGCGATCAAGTCGATCCACCTGCCGCCTTCCCTGCAGAGCACGGACAGCGGCTCCGCCGACCAACCTCTGTCGCTGGCGGCGGCGGTCGAGCATTTCGAGCGCGAGCTGATCATCGAGGCGCTGAAGCAAAACAACGGCAACCAGACCAGGGCAGCCCAGAGCCTGGACACCAGCCTGCGGATCATTAACTACAAAATCCACTGCTACGGCATCGAGCCCAAGCGGTTCAAGGTCAAATAAGCAATATGCGCATTCTGCTCCATGTCTGCTGCGGGCCGTGCACCGTGTATCCTCTCCGGAGCCTCCGGGAGCAAGGGCACGAGGTGACCGGGTTTTTCTTCAATCCCAACATCCATCCCTTTCAGGAATTCCGCCGCCGCCTCGACGCGGTCCTTCAGTTGTCCGTGGCGGCTGACTGCCCGATGGAGATCGATGAGCGCTATGGTCTTACCGAGTATCTGCGCCGAATCGTGTTTCATGAAGCGGAGCGCTGCGCCCGGTGTTACGATCTGCGCCTGAGTGCAGCGGCGATCAAGGCCGCTGCCGGCGGCTTCGACGCCTTTTCCAGCACCCTGCTCTATTCGAAATATCAGAATCATCAACTGCTCAACACCATGGGTGGGCAGTTGGCGGCGGCAAACGGGATCGGCTGGTATTATGAGGATTTCCGCCAGGGCTGGCAGGAAGGGATCGACGAATCCATCCGTCTGGGTTTGTACCGGCAACCCTACTGCGGCTGCGTCTACAGCGAACAGGAACGTTACGATAAGCGGCTGCGCAACAAGAAAGAGTGAATCAGGCGCCGTGATGATGCGTCATCAGCGCGCCCAGGTGGCCGCGTAAATTTTCGGGCAACCCTCAAGAGGCATACTTTGCCAGACGTTCGCTGATCAGGTCGTAATCAAGAGTATCCACCCGTTCCCGCAGCCAGGCAACGAGATCCCCGTCTGCTTGATACCGGTATTGCTCCAAGTTTTGGAGATGCGCTTCCAGAACACTGTGCGAGCAAGACAGGCTGGCCTGGTAAAGCGCCGCAAGCTCCTTGCTGTCTGGTGCGGGCATGAG
>WRKE01000002.1 GCA_009778235.1 Pseudomonadota bacterium | reverse complement strand
CATGAAGAAGCCTATCGCGAGGTCGGCTCCCAGGCGATCAGCTACACCACCGGCGTGCCGGCGATGATCGGGGCCAAGATGATGCTGCAGGGGTTGTGGAAACGGGCCGGCGTCTGGAACATGGAAGAATTCGATCCTGATCCGTTCATGGCTGATCTCAACGCCTACGGTCTGCCCTGGACCGTGGTCGACCTGTGAGCGAGACCCGCTATGACGGCAGGTATGCCTGCCGGTTCGATCCGGCGCGGGTGACCACCCCGGCCTTCGTGGTCGACGAGGGGTTGCTGGCCGACAATCTGGCCATCCTGGCTGCGGTCAAGAAGCGGACCGGCTGCAAAATCCTGCTGGCCTTAAAATGTTTCGCCATGTTCAGCCTCTTTCCGCTCCTGCGGCAAACGCTCGACGGGGTCTGCTGCAGTTCGCCGCACGAGGCGCGCCTGGGGCGGGAGGAGTTCGGCCGCGAGGTCCACAGCTTTGCCGCCGCCTATTCGACCGCTGACATCGAGGGGCTGGCCGCAACCTCGGACCACCTGGTGTTCAATTCCTTCAATCAGTGGCGGGGCTTTCGCGGCCTGGCCGAGGCCAAGGCCAAGGCAGCCGGCCGCGCCATCGCCTTTGGCCTGCGCATCAACCCCGAACATTCGGAAGGGGCGACCCCGATCTACGACCCCTGCGCCCCGGGATCACGGCTGGGTATCCGGCGGGCCGATTTCCGCACCGACCTGCTCGACGGCATCAGCGGCCTGCACTGGCATAACCTCTGCGAGCAGGACGCCGACTGCCTGGAGCGGACCGTGGCCGCCGTGGAGGACCGCTTTGCCAATATCCTCCCCCGCATGGCCTATGTCAACTTCGGCGGCGGCCATCATATCACCCGGCCGGGCTACCAGCTCGATCTGCTGATCGACATTGTCAACCGCTTCCAGGAACGCTGGCGTACCCAGGTCTATCTGGAACCCGGCGAGGCGGTGGCCCTGAACGCCGGCTACCTGGTGGCCACGGTGCTGGACGTGGTCCAGGCTGACATGCCGCATGCCATCATCGACGCCTCGGTGCCGGCCCACATGCCCGATGTCCTGGAAATGCCCTACCGGCCGCACATCATCGGCTCGGGCCAAGCGGACGAAAAGACGTGGACCTGCCGGATCGGCGGGCTTTCCTGCCTGGCCGGCGACGTGGCCGGGGTCTACTCCTTTGACCGGCCCCTGACCCCCGGCGACCGGCTGGTGTTCACCGACATGGCCATCTACACCATGGTCAAGACCAACACCTTCAATGGCGTACAACTGCCTGCCATCGTCAGATATCGGCCAACGGACGACCAATTTTTTCTGGTCCGCCAATTCGGCTACGAGGACTTCAAGACCCGGCTGTCCTGAACCGGCCGGTAGACGGCCGCCCCGCTGCGGAGCGGGAGCATCCCCTTGGCTGGCATTGACAGATGGCGAATTCTTGAATAGGTTGGCGGGTAATGTATCAGCCGCAGACCGACCCAGGAGGCTGTTTTCATACTCGCCCACGGAGAGAAATCCATGCAAGATCTACTCTATACGCCCAAAAATGAAGTCGACGCCCGCATCCGGCTGTTTCAGAAAACCCTGGACCAGATGGGGCTCGACGGGGCTCTGATCATCCATCACACCAATCTGTTTTATCTGAGCGGTACCTCGCAATCGAGCCATCTCTTCATCCCTCGAAGCGGCGCCCCGTTGCTGATGGTGCGCAAGAGCTTCGCGCGGGCCTGCCAGGAGGCGCCGCTGGACAATATCCTGGAGGTCAAAACCCTGAAAATGATCCCAGACCTCCTCAAAGAGCGGGGCTTTGCGATCGATAGCATCGGGCTGGAACTGGATGTCATCCCCTACAATACCTGGCAGTTTTACGGCAAGGTCTTCAAGGAGACCACCTTCAGCGACATTTCCGAGGCCCTCAAGCGCATCCGCACCATCAAGTCCGAGTATGAGATCGGCCTGCTGCAAGGGGCCTGCCAGATGCTCGACCAGGTCTTTGCCGAGGTGCCGTCCATGCTCCGCGAAAACATGACCGAGATCGATCTGGCCAGCCTGTTCGAGGCCGGCATGCGGCGGCGCGGCTACGGCGGCTGCTCCAAGATGCGCGCCTTCAACCAGGATTTCTTCATGGGCAACGTGACCTCCGGCGCCAGCGGCGCGGCCCCCACCTACTTCGACGGTCCGGTGGGCGGCTGCGGCTTGACCCCGGCCAACAACCCGCACGGCGCGGGCTGGAAGACCATCGGCCGCAACGAGATCGTCTACATCGACTACACCTGCGTGATCAACGGCTACACCGCCGATGGGGCCAGGATGTTCGTCCTCGGCGAGGTCTCCGAGCAGTTGCGCCGGGCGCACGCCGCGGCCCTTACGATTCAGGCCGAACTCGTGGCCATGATCAAGCCAGGCACGATCTGCGAGGAGGTCTATGCCAAGTCCGTTGAACTGGCGGAATCGCTGGGACTGCAGGAGCATTTCATGGGCATCGGCAACGACCGGGTCCGTTTCATCGG
>WRKE01000001.1 GCA_009778235.1 Pseudomonadota bacterium | reverse complement strand
GCGATTTCAGAGAGTTATTTCGCCATAACCCAAATCGTATTCCACACCGACGGCGGCACTCCCAGGGATGCGGCAAAGGGCGAGGCAATAGGAATGGCTAGGACAGACCGAGCCCAAGGCTGGGGGTGAGCTCGCGAACCCCATCGTTCCAAGCAACCGTGACCCAATGACATCGTATCGACGTAACTTTGTCCCCGGTGGAAGTTTCTTCTTCGCGGTCCATTGGGCGAGACGGTTTGAGCCGGGGGATTGGTGGGGTTCTCGTCGCTTTGCTTCGAGGGAAAAAAGTCTTGCGGGGCATAAACAAAATCGCAGGTCAGAAAGTTGAGAAAATAATCTAAAGCCCCACGCCATCACCCCTCAGCAAACACCTGGCCGGTCAGCGATCACCCATGCCCTGGAGCGGAGTTTTTGCTCCTAGCGCAACGCGGCGTAACGACAGGATACCACAGCGGATTTAAGAAGAATCTCTGGCGGGCCAGGCTCCATTTATTGTTCCTTCAACAACCGAATCATTTTGTGCTGGCTTCACATTCCTCGCGGTAGGGATTGATCGTCATCACCGGACAGCAGGCGGATTTCACCACCTTCTCGGCGACACTGCCGAACATGATCCGCTCGACCCCCTTGTAGCCATGCGTTCCCATGACGATCAACTCCGCCTTCTTCCGGTCCGCATACTTGAGGATTTCTTCGGCGATGTTGCCGGACAAGACCTTGCCGATCACCTGCGCCACCCCGGCTTCGGCAAACATCGCCCTATTGCCTTCGATATAGGTTTCCATTTGCTGCTGGGCCGAAGCGAACAGCTCCTCTTCCAGGTTGGGAAGGTTGATGGGCGGGACGAAAAACCCGCTGTAATCCTCAAAGGTCTGGGCCACGAACACCAGATAGAGCTCCGCTTTGAACGTTCCGGCCATGTAGGTTGCCGCCTGGATAATTTTGCCGGCACTGTCCGAAAAATCCACTGGAGTCAGGATACGTTTAATCTGCATACAAGACCTCCTGATCTTAAAAAAAGAGAGTAGATTGCAACTTGCTGCGGTCAGCTTATCTTGTTCGCGCATTTTTCACCACGAATAACCGCAACACCCGCCCCGGCGGGAGCGGACAAAGCTGTTGACCATCCCCCGCATCGGGCCTATACTGCCAACCACTCATCCGTATTGGTCGTAATCCCGCTGCGGCCTGACGCGACCGGAATCTTTTCATTTTATTGCGCCGGCCACCAGCACCACTCCGGTCTTCTTGCCCTCCGGCCCTTACCGGACACTGCCATGGAATATATCCCCAAATGGATTGCCTGGGAAATCACCCGCCGGTGCAATCTCAACTGTGTCCACTGCCGCTCCTCCTCCCAGCTTGAACTCGAGGGGCATCCCGACTTTTCCCTGGCTACGGCCAAACGGATCTTGGACGATATCCACAGCTATGCCAACCCGGTGATGGTGCTGTCCGGGGGCGAGCCGCTGTTGCGGCCGGATGTGTTTGACATCGCCGCCTACGGCACCGGTCTAGGACTGCGCATGTGCCTGGCCACCAACGGCTCCCTGGTCACCGAATCCGTCTGCCGCGCCATCAAGGAATCGGGCATCAAGATGGTTTCCTTGAGCCTCGACGGGGCCACCGCCGAGGTGCACGACAACTTCCGCAACCAGCCGGGGGCCTTTGCCGGGGTGATGCAGGCCATCCGCCTCTTCAACGAACACCGGATCGAGTTTCTGGTCAATTCGTCCTTCACCCGGCGCAACCAGGCAGAAATACAAAAAATCCATCAACTGGTGAAAGGTCTGCGCGCCACGGCCTGGTATTTGTTCATGATCGTGCCCACAGGGCGGGGGGAAGAGATCATGACCGAGCTGATCCCGGCTACGGAGTACGAGGACATCCTCAATTGGCACTATGACATGGAAAAGGAAGAACACGACCTGCTGGTGCGCCCCACCTGCGCCCCCCAGTATTACCGCATCGTGCTCCAGCGCTCCAAGGCCGAAGGCGAGCGGTTTCAACGGCGTTCGCTCAAATTTTCCACCGGTGGCGCCAAGGGATGTCTGGCCGGACAGGTGATCTGCCTGATCGATGTCGACGGCAATATCCTGCCCTGCAGCTACTTCCCCCTGTCGGCGGGTAACCTGCGGACCCGGTCGTTTAAGGAAATCTGGGAAGGCTCGAGACTTCTGCTCGACATGCGCGACTTTGCGGGATACAAGGACCATTGTGGCCGCTGCGAGTATATCCAGGTCTGCGGCGGCTGCCGGGCCAGGGCCTATGCCATGACCGGCGACTATCTGGCCGGCGAGCCGTTTTGTGCCTATCGGCCCGGGCAATAACAGGACGCGGCAAACCAGACAAAAAATCACTGGCGGTTACTCTTACGGTCATTGATCACCGTGCCACATCCTTGTATCATTTCGACCGGAGGGAGAAATCTCCATGGATTGGGCGAAACCTCACAAAATGTTTGCAAGATTTCTCTTCGCGGTACTCATCGAAATGACCAATAA